>DGKK01000068.1 GCA_002387725.1 Nitrospirae bacterium UBA4572 | reverse complement strand
ACTTCTACCCGAACCTCATCAGTCGGATCGAGTACCGCCACGACAACTCGAACAGCGCCCTCTTCAACAACAGCCTTTACAGCTCGGCCAACCGGGGTCCGGCCCTTTACTCCCAGGACACCGTCGACCTCGAGCTGGTCTATACCTTCTGAGTCGCGGAAGAGCCTTCCGGGGCCGAAGAATGTACTTCGGCCCCCATCATCCACCTCCGTGTAAGGAGATCATTCCATGAAATCAGAAAAACTGCCAGGAAAGATGCTGCTTGCGGCTGTTCCGCTCCTGCTGCTTGCCGGCACGGCCCATGCGGCGGCCGGGCCCACCCCCGCGGCGATCGCGGCCGATACCATCTGGACCGTTGTCGCGGCCGTCCTTGTCATGTTCATGCAGGCCGGGTTCGCCTTCCTCGAGGCCGGGCTCACCCGGGCCAAGAATGCCGGCCACATCGCGGTGAAGAACATCGTGATCTTCTCCATCGCCAGCCTGGTTTTCTGGGCGGTGGGATTTGCCGTCTGCTTCGGCACCGGCAACGCCATCTTCGGAACCTCGGGCTGGGGGCTGGCCGTCCCGGACAAGGATGTGAACACTGTCTTTGCCTCGCTCTCCTTCTCCGACATTCCCCTGGCCGCCAAGTATCTCTTTGAGGTGGTCTTCTGCGCGGTGAGCCTCGCCATCGTCTGGGGGGGCATGGCCGAGCGGACAAAGTTTATCGTCTATATTGTCTTCGGTGTCGTCTTCTCGGCGGCGATCTACCCCGTCGTCGGGCACTGGATCTGGGGCGGCGGCTGGCTGTCGACTCTCGGCATGCAGGACTTTGCCGGATCGACCGTCGTTCACCTTCAGGGCGCGTCGGCGGCCTTGGCCGGTGCCATCCTCCTTGGGCCCCGTATCGGAAAGTACACCAAGGACGGAAAATCCAATGCCATCGTGGGACACAACATTCCCTTCGTGGTTCTTGGAACCCTGATTCTCTGGCTCGGGTGGTTCGGATTCAACCCCGGCTCCACCATGATGGCGACGACCCCGTCGGTGGGATACTTTGCCTATGTCGCCATGACCACCAACCTGGCTGCCGCCGCGGGGGCCCTGGCCTCCATGTTCATGGCCTGGAAGCTTCTGGGAACGCCTGACATGTCCATGATTGCCAACGGTGCCATCGCCGCTCTTGTTGCCATTACAGCCACATGCGCCTTCGTCGACCCCTGGGCCTCTATCGTGGTCGGTGCCATTGCTGGTATTATCGCGGTGGTGGGCGTTCTTCTGGTCGACCGCCTGAGAATCGACGATCCTGTCGGGGCGGTGGCGGTTCACGGCTTTGCCGGAGTCTGGGGGACCCTGGCCAACGGTCTCTTTGCCACGCCGGACCGCGCCAAGCTTCTGGGAGTGGGTGGCCCGGGTCTTCTTTACGGAGGAGGATTTCACCAGCTCGTTGTCCAGATCGAAGGCGTCTCGGCCTCCTTTGCCTATGTCTTTGTCATGAGCTTCCTGGTTCTTTATGTGCTCAAGATCACCGTCGGGATTCGCGTGACGGAAAAAGAAGAGCTTCAAGGGCTCGATATCAGCGAACACAAGATGTGGGGCTATCCGGAGATCTTCAACCCCTCCTTCGGCGGTTCGGGATCCATGGGGATGCCATCGTCTGGAGCATCCGCTCCTCGCATCGAAACGGTTCAGTCTGCAGGACAGACTCTTCATCCCTAGCCGGAGATTCTGTTCAATCCGCCATCCTTGCAAGGAGGACTCATGAAAAAGGTCGAAGCCATCATCAAGCCGTACCGCCTTGAGAGAGTCAAGGAGGCCGTGACAGCCCTGGGAGTGTTCGGGATGACCGTCACGGAAGTGAAAGGGTATGGCCGTCAGAAAGGACACACCGAGCAATACCGGGGGGCGGAGTTTCAGGTTGACTTCATCCCCAAGGTCAAGGTCGAGATCGTTGTGGCCGATGCCGATGCCAACCGTGTCGTGGATGCCATCCAGAAGTCGGCCGGAAGCGGCGCCATCGGAGACGGAAAGATCTTCGTCTTCGCCATCGAGAACGCCGTTCGGATCCGGACGGGAGAGACCGGAGAGTCCGCTCTCTGAGCTTTGGGCGTAAGGAAGATGAGAGAAGGGAAGGGACGGAGTCCTTGGGGATTCCGTCCCTTTTTGTTTGTCGGAGGATCCTCGGGAACGATGCCATGGAGAGGGGGGTCAGGGAAGGGAGAGATCCAGGGACCGTCCTGACACCGGAGGACACCAGTAATAGCTTCCGGTGATGGGGGCGGAAAAGGTGAAAAGGGCATCCCTAATGCCGTCTTCTGTCCCGGCCATTCGGCGAAGGATCCTCTCGAAGGGGTCAAGGGAGCTCCCAAAGGCGATGAATTCAAGACCTTTCCCGTTCCCTTCCGCCCATGGCATGGACTTCCTGAAGATAAAGGCGTCGGGAGAGAAACTCTCCTGGGCACTCCGTTTGATGTGGGCCGAAATGGGGGCGTCGTCAATCTCCCTGTTTGTTGAAATGTCTCGCCCGATCATCCTGTCCTGCTCGGATCGGGAGTGGGTGTGGAGAAGGTCGAGGTCGTGCTTCCATCTCTGTACGGCCACGAAGGAGGAGCCGCGAGGAGCGGATGTGCCATCGGCAATGGCTACAGAGAAGGCCCGGTCCCCTTGAGGATTTTCCGTACCGTCCACATAGCCGCTCAGATCCCGTCCCTCACGATAGGTGAAGGTCTCCATGCGATCTTCAAGAATGAAGTCTCGTCCGAAGAGAGCGAGAAGTGCCTCCGAAATGTCAAAAAGCTCCGAGCGGGTTTTGGCTGTGGCAAAGGTCCAGAGTGAGCCTTGCGATGACGGAATCGAGACTCCCGGTCCCGCCAGCGACGGGAAGGGGCGAAGGGCGGGGAGGGGAAGGGAGAGACTTTGGAGAAGGGGATCCCCGATTCCCAGGATGGCAGCGGCCGGGTCAAACTGTGAGGAGAGGGTCTCCCGGGCACGAAGCGGATCGAAGTCCGGGGACTCCCTCCAGGTCAGGGAGAGCCCGTAGGGAAGATTGGGAGACAGGATATGTTGCTGAGGGAAACGTTCAGCCATGAGCCACTCCTTTTAAGGGTCAACTTCCTTTTGGTAGTTTTCCACGGCCCTTTTTGTCAGGATCTTTTTTCCATGGATCATGGAGGAGAAGAGATCGCTGGCAAATGTCAGCTCGTACTTGACGAGTCCCAGAAGGTGGAGGGCGATGAAGCCCAAAATGGCATAGAGTATCGCGGCATGGATGTTGGAGACGACCCATTTTGTGGCGGAAAAGGCCGGATGGGAGAGCGTATGAAGAAAGGGCAGGGGGAGCCACCCGAATTTAAGCGAGGCCCAGAGGAGGCCGGTGATCGCCTGCAGCGGCAGAATCACCACAAGGAGGGGGAGGTACAGATATCGCCCGAGGCGGTTGTGGCCGGGATCGGGATCGGGAACCGGAAGCCCGGATGCATCGGTGGCAGGTCTCATGTGAAGGGCGATCTCCTCCCGAAGGACGGTGACGAAGCCCTTCCCCTCGTGGCGGGGGTCGAGATCCTTCCACCGCGAGAAGGGGGCGCCCTTTGAGGCAAGGTGGAGTCGGAGAAGGAGGAGTGCCACGAAGAGATATCCCAGAATGATGTGCGTCTTCTGGAAAAACACCGTCTGGGGCTTGGGAAGTCCCAGGAGCTTATGGTTGTCGAAAATGAGATACGAGAGAATGAGGAGGGTGATCACAAGAAGATTGGTCCAGTGCCAGAGGCGCAGACGTCCTTCCCAGACAGGAAGTTTTGCGCTGTAGCGATCGGGGTCGTTGAGCAGGGAGATCCTGTCGTTCATTGTCTTTTTGTGCTCCTGTGAGGGAGAAGGGTGGCGGGGCGGGAATCTGTGTTAAAATGGACAAAATCCATCTTACCACAGGAGGCGAGCGTTTGATTCTCAAGGAGGGAGGCATGGAAACGTTTCGATGGCGTGTTCTTAGGGGATTGGTCGCGGGAATGGGGATGTCCTTGTGTCTCTGGTCCGGCACCATGGCCGAGGGAGCCACTCTGAAGGTCTCGTCTCCCGAGCCGGAACATCTGGGGGCCGATCGGCTCTCCATCGACGATGCGCTCAATCAGGTGATCCTTCCCCTGTCGACACCCTCCTTTGCAGGAGGACAACGCCCTCCCCTGGAGGTGACCCCCGGAAATCGCTTCATGAAGGTCCTTCTTGACCATCTCCGCCTCTGGAGCGATGATCGGACGGGGTTGGCCCTTTCCGCGGACCAGAAGAGCCGTCTTCGCTCCCTCGTCGTCTCCACCCGCTCCGATCTGATCGGAGCCGATGCCCAGGATTTTCGTCTCGTCGAGCTCTTCGAGGCGGCCCTCACCGAGAAGACCCTCTCCCCCGAATCCCTGGCCTCCCTCAATACCCGGATCGGAGAGGTCGAGGGAAAGGAAGGAATGCGGTTTGTGGCTGCCCTAAAAGAGATGCAGGCCATCCTGACCGAACCCCAGATCGACATTCTTCGGGAACGGGGGAATGCCGTCCCCCCTGTCTCCGACGTCTCCCTGACCTCGGCCTTTACCTTTGCCGACAGGATGCTGGCCCTTCGGTGGCAGATCCTCATGGCCCGACATCTTTCCCCCCAGACCCGATCCAGGATCGACCGTCGCTATGCCAAGGCCAGGAACTGGCTCTTGAGCCTTGCGGCGGAAAAGACGGTCTATGACCGTCAGGTGGACGATCTTCTGAACCAGCCCTTTGTGGACATGGGGGCCTTTGATGCCATCGAACGCAAGGCCGGGCCACTGGAAGGGAAGTTCTGGGGGACATTTCTCCGGATTGTCAGGCTTCTTTCTCCTCCTGAATCCCTGCCTACCCGTTGACTCCTGACTCCTCCCGCCCTTCATCGTCCGACCCTTTGTGGTTCGGACGGTTTCGGAAGGGGACTCTGGCGGCCTGGGTGGTGGTCCTCTTCTGGGGGTTCCACTATGTCGTCCTCTACCGCCCGCTTCGCCTGATCGATCCTGAGCGTTACCTCATCCTCCGCTTTTTCTGGGCGGCCATTCTTGTGCTGATCTTTTCGCTCTTCGTCCCCGTGCTCCGGGGGATCAGCCGAAAGAACTGGCAAAGGCTCTTTCTCCTTTCGCTTGTGGGGATTGTCGCCTATCAGTGGGTCTTTCTCAAGGCGGCCTCCCTCCTCGACCCTGTCAGCCTCGTACTCATCCTCTCTCTCGGTCCCGTCCTGGTGGCGCTCTATGGCCATGTCAAGGGCCACGAATCCTTTTCTCCGTTGCAGTGGGGGTCGATGGCCCTTATCGGTGTCGGGATTTTTCTTGTTGTGCGGGGGGCTCTTCCGCAGGCAGTGTCCCGAACCGGTTCGGAGCGCCATGGAGAGGGGCTGCTCATGGCGGTCCTCTCTCTTCTTTTTTTTACGGTCTGGACACTCATGACCCGGGAGATGACCCGCCGGGTGTCGACACTCCAGATCACGCTGGTTCCCGTTCTTTTGGGAGGAATTGTCCTGGCCCCGCTGCACCCGGCCTGGATCCTCCCTCCGTCCGGCGTTCATGCCCGTCTCATTATCTTCTCCCTGCTTTATTCGATCTTTTTTGCCCTCTTCTTTTCCTATTACCTCTGGAACGTGGCGGTGGCCGATATCGGGCCCGCCCGAGCCGGATTGTGGACAAANNGCCTGTGGTGGCGGCGATCGGTTCCGCGATTTTCCTTGGCCACAGGATGGGAACCCTGCAGATGGTGGGGGGAGTGGTGGCACTGGCAGGATACTGGCTTTTCTTTGGACTGGAAAAGCCCGGGGCCGCCTTTCGGAGGGGCACGTCTCACCCGGGCAAAGACGCGGAGAGTTCGTCCGATTTGTCCTAGAGATGAAATCCCACGGAGAGAGGGACGATGAAAAAGGGGTTGCTCTTCCCGCCGGTTCCCGAAAGTCCGGTTGTTCCCGGTTGCATGGGGTTCATGAGGACCCCATAGGCGGCCTCGAACTGGAGGGCGTAAAAGTTCAGCCCCACCACTCCCTGGGCGTAGGTCCCCCATCCGGTTCCCACAAAGGCGTTGGAAACGTTCATCCCGTTGGCGGCGACGCCCCCGTCTGCAGCGACATACAGGTAAACCCGATCGCCCCCCAGAACCCGCACTTCAAGGCCCAAAAGGATCGGAACCATGGAAAAATCCTGCTTGAGCCCCGGACGGGAGGGGAAGTTCCAGACATCCGTCTGGAATCTTACGGCGAGATTTTGGGCGAGCCATCCGGTGATTTCCAGCCCCCCTCCATATCCCGCAAAGACGCTTTGGGAGATCAGGGGAAGGTTCTGGGAGACGGGAACCCCGAAGGGGTTGTCCGCTGTAAAGGGGATCCAGAACCCCAGGAAGGTCACCCCCACCCCCGGAAGGACCGTCGAGGTGTTGTCCTCTCCCAACCCCGGGGGACAGGGATGTTCGAACCAGCTCCAGACTGTCCCTTCCTGGGGGGTGACCGAGCCCAGTGAGTCGCAGGTGTAATCGTCGGCCCGTGCCACGCCGGGGACAAGAAGGATCCCTGAGAAAAGAAGGACCAAGCCAAGGCCCGTCAGGGGTCTCCAGGGTGGGATTCGCACCACTCTCCGCCTCTTTTTCACCGCATCTCCTCCTTACTGGCCTGCCACCGATATGCTCCTGTCTTCTCTTATCGGAAAAATGACAAGGGAAGGACAGGGATCAGTCCCGGTGTCTGCGAGGCCGTGAAAGATCGGGTGTCCAGGGGATGTTCCCGTGGCGGCCGGATCGGGAGTAGATGCGCTCGAAGGTTTTCTCGAAGCGGGAGAGCTCTTTGGGATTTCTTGTCACAAAGAGATTGTTGTCCTGCTGGCTCCAGTGGGGGCGCCGTCCCCGTCGACAGAAGGCCCCGACGCCGGGAGGAGACCAGTTGGCCGAACCGGTGCGGAGGATGGTGCCGTCCACGGCAAAGGCCTTGAGATGCATGATGTTTCGGGAGGAATTGTCCTTGACCCTCACGGAAATGTGGGCCGCTCCCGCCCGTGTCGCAAGCAGGAACCGGGTCTTGTCCCCCCGATCATGGAGCTGGGTCCGATCCCGGTAGATCCGAATCCGGACACCGCGTCGGGCCGCCCTGACCAGGGCTTCGGCAATCCGGCGATCGGTGAAGGCATACATGGCAATGTCGATCCGGCTTCGGGCATGCTCGATGAGGCCGATATCGATGTCCTCAAGATTTTCTTCCGGAGAGTAATGTTCGCCCAGATAGCCTTGGGGAAACTGTCGGGAGGGAGGAGCGGGACACCCGTAGCCGGCTCGGTGACCCTCCGTCCACCGGTGGCGCGGCCAGGCCAAGGACTGCGAAGAAAATGTCAGAGAGAGGAGAAGAACTCCTCCCAGGGCTATTGGGGTCCAACGGCGTGTCAGGGTTGGGGGCATGGGCAGGTCCTCCATGGGCGGGCGATTCCTCGGGTTCGCATGTCGAAAAAAGGCGGGTGTCATCGAACTCAAACAACAGTGACGCTATCCTAGCACGTCCCTCCCTCTCCTTGAAATTATTGAACTCCCCGGTGCAACCCGCCGTCCTGGCCCCTTCCCGTTGCCTTTTTGCCCAACGGGACCTTGCCGTCTGAAGGGAGGGAAGGATATGATCAAGGGAAGAAAAAACGGCTCCCTCCCCGGACAGTCGATCAAGTGTGCGACGGATTCCTGCCCGATGGGAAGCCATCCGGATCTCTCCCCTGCCGATCTTGCCGGTCAAGGATCCGGGAGAGAGATTCCCTCGGGATCATTACTCTGTCGAGATTCGCAATCGACAATGGAAGGGGATCAATGTGAGCGGGGCCAGAAATCTCGTGCGTTGTCCACACTGCGGAGCGAACAACAATATTGACCCTCAACGGGGGATCGAGCATGCCCGCTGCGGGCGCTGTCATGCCCCCCTGGCGCCGGGGGGGGCGTCTTATGGGCCGTCAGAGCCCATTGTCGTGACAGATGCCGACTTCTCCGAGCGGGTCATCAACTCCCGCCTCCCGGTTCTGGTGGACTTCTGGGCACCCTGGTGCGGCCCTTGCCGGCAGGTCGCTCCCGTGCTGGAGGATCTGGCCCGGGAATACCGGGGGCGGGTGATTGTCGCCAAGCTCAATGTCGACGAAAATGGCTATACGGCCAGGGAGTTTCGGGTGTCGAGCATCCCGACCCTGGTCCTGATCAGGGACGGGAATGAGTTGAACCGAATGGTCGGGGCCCAGTCCCGTCCCCACATCGAACGCCTTCTCTCCATGGTGGTGTGAGTCGAGAGGGAGCTCCCTCCTCGCCCCCCAGTGATCTCCCGATTTTTCTCCAGCCTCTTCATCCATAAGGACATTTCATGGCCACAGATAGCCTCTTCCAGCTTCCTGACGATCTTTTTCCCCGCCACTATGATCTGCATCTCTCCCCCGATCCGGAGTTTACCCGCCTGACGGGAGAGGTCACCATCGATGTAGAGATCCATCGCAGCACCATCGAGTTTGTGCTCAATGCCAAGGACCTTCGGATTTCCAAAGCCGTCGCCCGCTACGAGGGGGTGGACTTCCCCCTGTCGGTGCGACTTTTGCCCTCGGAGGAGCGGGTCATTCTCTCCGGGACCCGGCTCTTTGAGCAGGGAAAGAGGGCCCAGCTGTCTCTGGAGTTTGCCCGGGAGGTCGACGATCTTCTGGCCGGCTTTTACCGGTGTCGTGGGCAGGATCTATCCGGGGAGTTCTTTCCCATGGCCACGACCCAGTTTGAGGCGACCGATGCCCGACGGGCCTTCCCATGTTTTGATGAACCGAGGATGAAGGCGACATTTTCGCTGTCGGTTACCGTGCCCCCCGGTTACACCGCCGTCTCCAACATGCCGGAGGAGAGTCGGGAGGGAGATGGAGAGGGCGGGACCCGCATTGTTTTCTCCAGAACCCCCCGCATGTCCACCTATCTTCTGCATCTCTCCATTGGCCGATGGGACAGGATCTCTACCGTGGCCTCGGGGGTTGAGATCGCCGTCTATACTCCTCCCGGACGTGGCAGGGATGGCGAGTTTGCCCTGGAGGTCGCCCGCCGCCTACTCCCCTGGTATAACGACTACTTCGGCACCCCTTATCCCCTGCCCAAGCTGGATCTGTTGGCCATCCCCGACTTTGCCGCTGGCGCCATGGAAAACTGGGGGGCCATGACCTTCCGGGAGACGGCCCTCCTCTCCCCCCATGAAGGGGCCTCGGCCCGGAACCTTCAGCGCGTGGCTGTGGTGGTGGCCCATGAAATGGCCCATCAATGGTTCGGTGACCTGGTGACCATGGCCTGGTGGGATGACCTTTGGCTGAATGAAGGCTTTGCCTCCTGGATGGAGGTCAAGGCGGTGGATGCGCTCTTCCCGGAGTGGGGCATGTGGGAGCTCTTTCAGAGCGAGGATCGAAACGAGGCCCTCGAGATGGATGCGCTGGCAGAGACCCATCCCATCGAGGTGCCGGTGGGGGATCCCGGAGAGATCAACGAGATCTTCGATGCCATCAGCTACACCAAGGGGGGCTCGCTTCTGCGGATGCTCGAAACAGCCCTCGGGGCGGAGCCCTTCCGGAAGTCTCTTGCCGAATACTTCGTCCGGCATGCCTATGGCAATGCCACCACGGCCGATCTCTGGCGCAGCCTCTCCAATCCCTCCTTTGCGCCTTATGGAGGTCTTGGGCGAGTGATGACGGCCTGGACGACGACTCCCGGCTACCCCTGGGTCTCGGTGGCCCGGGAGGGGAAGGGACTCTCCGTGACACAGCATCCGTTCAGAATTCGCCAAAGCGACCGGGAGTCCCTGGAGAGGGCTCCGGACTCCCCCCTTTGGCCCCTTTTTCTCTCCGTCAGCGTCGGTGGGGGGCCGGCCGTCCGCCATCTGCTGGCCGAGCGTTCCCTCGCCATCGATCTCCCCGAACCGAAATCCGGCTGGGTCAACATCAATGCCGGACAGACAGGGTACTTTCGCGTCCTCTACTCGCCCAAGCTTCGGACCGAGATTCTGGAGGCCATGGAGAGGGGAGCGTTGACCGTTCTTGATCGGCTGGCCCTGGAAAACGATATGTATGCCTTCTTTCGGTCGGGGATTGTCTCAGTGGGAGACTACCTCGATCTCGCGGAAAAATTCGGACAGGAGTGCTCCTATGCCGTATGGGCCGATCTCCTGGCCAATGTCCTTGAGATCGATGGAATCTGGGCGGGCGATGCGAGCCATGGGGATTTTCGGAAATGGGCCATTTCCCTGATTCGTCCGGCCTTTGCGCGATCGGGATGGATGCCCGGGAAAGGGGAGCCCCACCAGGAAAGGCTCCTTCGCTCGGCGCTTCTTGGGGCTCTTGTCCGTCTGGGGGATCCGGAGACCCTGGCGGCCTGCATCCCACGCTTTGAGTCCTACCGACAGAAACCCGCGGATCTTCCTGCCGATCTTCGCCTCGGGGTCTTTTCCGGGGCGGTGGCGACGGGGAGTCCGGAGATCTTTCAGGCGGTGATGGATCTGGCCGGGATCCAACCCGACCAGGAGGAAAAAAATCGCCTCCTCCACGCCCTGTCCTTCACCCCGGACCCCGCCCTTCTCGATCGGGCTCTTGCGGCCACTCTCACCCCTCTTGTGCGGATACAGGATGCGGTGGGGGTGGTGGGGGCCCTCGCCCGAAATCCCATGGGACGGCGGAGGACATTCGACTTTGTCACGCAGAACTGGGAGATTTTCTATGGACGTTACGAATCCGGTGGCTTTGCCTTGAACCGGCTGATTCGGGGGATCTCCGATCCTTTTCGTTCCGAGGAGGAGCGGTCGATGGTGGAGGACTTCTTTTCCCGACATCCCGTTCCGGCGGCCCGTCGGGCGGTGGCCCAGGCCCTTGAAACCATTCGCGCCAACGGGGAGATCTACAGGGCCAATCGGGAAGCACTCTCCGGGTGGCTCAAGAGGAAGGACGCTACCCGATAAAGACCGAGGGTTTCCGGAAGTGTGTCGTGGTGTAGTGATCGATCATCCGATCGAGAAGCGCTTCCGGAGAGGAGTCCCTGAGGATGGTGCTTCCGGTGGGCTTGGCCACCGCCTCCACGATCTTGTCGAGGATGGTCGTGATCCCGCCGCTTCCCTCGACGACGCCGATCAGCTTTCCCTCGTCATAGGCAATGGAAAACTCCCCGAGGGTTCCCGAATGTCCCCCCAGGATGATCACAAAGTCGCTGGAGCGGATGTTGATCACTTCCCGCCCCATGAGTCCGGAGCCGGTGAAGATGATCATGTCATAGAGGTCGTTGGGAGAGTGGAAACGGTGGAGATGTTCCTCTTCCGAAAGGGCCGGGGAGATTCCTACGGAAAATCCCCCGACCTCCTTGAACCCCTTGCAGGCCTCCCAGGGGAGACCCGGACAGGCTCCCGTGATGAGACCGAAGCGTTTTCTGGCGATAGCTCGTCCTGTTTCCCGGGCAAGCTCCGTGACTTCGGGTGAAAATTGACCGGAGGCCGCCCCCATGACCCCCACCGTCAGTGTCCGGCCGGGGGCGTTGGTGACATAACGTTCGGGGTCCCGGTCGAAGGCGGCACGGGAATCGAGACTGTCAAAGTAATAGAGGTGTCCGCCATAGATGCGGATCGCCGGGGCGGCATGGTGCTTCTCGATGGGACGGAGGCTAACGGGATCAAGGGTCATGAAGTCTCCTTCGGGATCTGTCGTGGACGTGTCATTGGCAAACACTTTGGACGATTCCTTGAGGATCTGTCAATACGGTGCGGCTTTCTTCGAGCCAAAGACGACGGCCGGCCATGGGGGAGTGGTGTGAAGATCTTTATGTTGATGATGCTGTCCGGGGTTCTCGAGGTGGGAGGAGGATACGGGGTCTGGCGGTGGATGCGCGAACACGCGCCCCTGACCATCGGGCTTCTGGGACTGGGAGGGCTGATGCTCTACGGGGTCGTGGCCGCCCTGGAACCCCTGCCCTTCGGCCGGGCCTATGCGGCCTATGGCGGAGTTTTTGTCCTTATCTCCCTTCTTTTCGCTGCCGTCGTCGACGGCTTTCGGCCGGACTTCCGGGATCTTTTGGGGGCCCTGCTCGTGGGAGCGGGAGTCGGGATCATGGTCTATGGGGGGGGCCGATGAGCGGTGACATCACCCCTGTTCGTCAGGGGCGTTTTCGGCTGGTCTCGGACTATGCCCCCTGCGGGGATCAGGGCAAGGCGATCGACCGGCTGACCCGGGGCGTCTCAAATCGGGAGAGATTCCAGACCCTTCTCGGGGTGACGGGATCCGGCAAGACCTTTACCGTGGCCAACGTCATTGCCAACGCCGGAAAGCCTGCCCTTGTGCTGGCCCCCAACAAGACTCTGGCGGCCCAGCTTTACCGGGAGTTCCGGGAGTTCTTTCCCGACAACCGCGTCGAGTATTTCGTCAGCTATTATGACTACTACCAGCCGGAAGCCTATCTCCCTGCCACCGATACCTATATCGAAAAGGATTCGGCCATCAACGACCTGATCGATCGCATGCGCCACAGTGCCACGACGGCACTCCTCGAGCGACTCGACACCATCGTCGTGGCGTCGGTCTCCTGCATCTATGGCCTCGGATCCCCCGACTCCTACCTCAAGATGCATCTTTACCTCGAGCAGGGGATGGAGATCCGGAGACAGCGTCTTCTCGAGAGGCTCGTGGAGATCCAGTATGAGCGCAACGAGATCGACTTCCACCGGGGAACCTTTCGGGTGAAGGGGGATGTCGTGGACATCTTCCCCTCCTCCTATGAGGAGCGGGCGCTCCGTGTGGAGTTCTGGGGGGACACGGTGGAGCGGATCCGGGAGATCGATCCCCTCACCGGCAAGGAGCTTCTTCAGGTTCCCTCGATCATCATCTACCCTGCGACCCACTATGTGCTTCCTCCCGACAAGCTCGAGGGGGCCCTGGCGGCCATTGAGGAAGAGCTGGCCGAGCGCATCGACTATTTTCGGAAGAACAACAAGCTGGTGGAGGCCCAGAGGATCGAACAGCGGACCCTTTTCGACCTCGAGATGATCCGGGAGGTCGGCTTCTGCCACGGGATCGAAAACTATTCCCGCCATCTTTCCGGTCGCGCCCCCGGGGAGCCGCCTCCGACACTATTCGACTACTTTCCTCCGGACTACCTTCTGGTGATCGACGAGAGCCACGTGGCTGTCCCTCAGGTGGGAGGCATGTACCAGGGGGACCATTCCAGAAAAAAAAGTCTTGTGGACTTTGGCTTCCGGCTTCCCTCCGCTTTTGACAACCGTCCCCTGACCGCCGAAGAGTTTGAGCAAGTGATGAAGCAGGTCATCTTTGTCTCGGCCACCCCCGGACCCTACGAGCTCGCGGCCTCGAAGGGGGTGACCGTCGAACAGGTCATCCGTCCGACCGGGCTCGTCGATCCCGAGGTCGAGGTCGTGCCGGCCGTCCACCAGGTGGATCATCTGTTGGGGGAGGTGCGAAAGACGGTTGCCCAGGGAGACCGGGTGTTGGTGACGACCCTGACCAAGCGCATGGCGGAGAACCTGACCGAATACCTTGAAGAGAGAGGGGTGCGCGTCCGTTACCTCCACTCGGAGATCGATACCATCGAACGGATGGAAATCATCCGGGACCTTCGTCGGGGAGAGTTCGATGTTCTTGTGGGGATCAATCTTCTTCGGGAGGGACTCGACCTTCCGGAGGTCTCCCTCGTCGCCATTCTCGATGCCGACAAGGAGGGATTCCTGCGCTCTCGCCGTTCCCTGATCCAGACATCGGGACGGGCCGCCCGGAATCTTCGTGGCCGGGTGATCTTTTATGCCGACAGCGTTACGGGATCGATGAAGGAGGCCATCGATGAGATGAACCGGCGAAGATCGATTCAGTTGGCCTACAACAAGGAGAACGGGATCGTTCCCCAGAGCATTCGCAAGAATATTCCGGAAGCCCTCTATCATGTGTCGGAAAGCGATTATGTGACGGTCGAGATGGCTTCGGAGGAGAGGGAAGAGGTTGTGGCTCATTCATTGGGCGATGCCGAGATCCGTGCCAGGATGGTGGAGGCCGCTGAGGCGCTCGATTTCGAAAAGGCCGCCTATTTCCGGGACCTCCTCCGGGCTCGGGGCGAAAGACCCTCCGGGGAGGGAATCGACATTGGATCCGGGCGCGGAAGAAAGAGAAAGGACTCCGGACGGGGGGGCTCCGATGCCCGGGGCCCGGGAAAAAAGCGATAGGCGTTCCCGAAGGGGGAAACCGTCAGGAGTTTCTGTAGATGTAGTAGCCCAGAAAGAGTCCAAGTACGTTGAGGATGTTGATGTGAAAGGAAAGCCCGAGGGAGAGGTCTAACAGGACCAGGTGGAATGTCGTGGGAGCGGCACTTCCGATGGAGATGTTCGAGAGAAAGATTCGGGCCAGGGGACCTGAAGGAATGAAGGCGTCGAAGATGAGGGTCAGGACGGACCCCGCCACCGTCCCTGCCACCAGGAGAAAAAGCAGCAGTCCCGTTCCTTTTTTGATCTGTGCCACAGAGAGCCTTTCCAAAGATGTCGAAAGTGCCGAATGCCCGGGAGAATTCCGGGAATGCGGGCCACGCCTGGTCCGAAGAGCCACATTGCTCGGTTCATTCTAGATGGGAGAGGAAGAAAGAATCAAGTTTTGGGGCAATGGTCAAGCGCTTCTCCTCTCTCCTTCAATCCGGAGGCCGTTCTGTGAGATAGGGCATTTCGGGGGGAGTCGACTCTCAAAATTCAATTGAGAGTCGTGCATGGTCTTTTTCGACTTTTCGGGGTAATGTGGTGTCAGGGGGATGGCTCCTTCGAACATGGCCTTTCGTGGGGGGATATTGACCCTCAAAAATTCCTCTCAATGGACCCTCCGGAACCCTCTCTCCTTTTGAAAGGATGACGTGTGACCACCGCCTCCGGCCTCGACTCCTCCGGTTTTTCGATGGCCCCTTCATGCCATGAGGCACTTTCCCGCCCGGAAGGCTTCCGGGAAGGGGAGAACGGGGAGGAGGGATCCCCCTGCCGTCTTCTCACGCTTCTCCCTTGCCTGAATCCTGACACCCCGGAGTCGGATCGGACGAAGGTGTGCTCCGTCCGATCATGTCCGGAGCACTCAGCCTCCTGCGCTCTGCCAGAATCTCTTGCCGTTCCGGAAAGAGAGAGGAAGCAGTCGGGTGCCGAGGAGCGGGAAACTCGACCGGGCGGTCAGGAGGCTCTTGAGCGCCGTCTTCTTGAGGATCTTTTCCTGGCCGAGACCGAGGACGAGGTTTTTTCGGGGCTCTCCTCGGCCCTCACGAAGAGGATGGACCTTATTTTCATGGAGCCGGTCTCCGATCGGACGGCTCGTGGCCATCGTTCTCGCCGTCTCGCGGGAGATTCTTCTCCCCCTCGCCGATCCCTCGTGACAGAATCCTATCGCCAGGCGGCGCCGCAGCTTCTGAAGGCCTCCGACCCCTCCTCGATCGAGTTCGTTGAATCGCTTCGCTTCGATGTGTTTCCTTCGGTGGTTTCCCTTTGCGCATGGCCAATCCTCCAAGCCGGAGAGGACCCCTTGGCGATCCTCCTTTTGGGAGGGCAGGGGAATCGGACCTTTGAAGATCCTTCCCTTCGGGATCTTTTACGGATCATTTCCCAATGGGGGAGCATTGCCCTTGCGAGAATCCGAAAGAAATCCGAACTTGAGGCGCTCTGTGTCCGGGATCCCCTGACGGGACTCTTGAATCGCCATGGGTTTTCTGTCGCCTTCTCCTCATTTTCAGGGAGTCTTCGTCGGCGCGTATTCAGGGGCGTCCTGGGAGCCCTTGACCTCGATGATTTCAAGCCAATCAATGACGCCTGGGGACATCCGGCGGGGGATGCTGTGCTCAGGGAGGTCTCGTCGCGCTTGCGAAAAGCCCTGCGGGAGAGCGATCTTCTTGGCCGGCTGGGAGGCGATGAGTTTGTCTTTGTGGCGGAGGCTTCCAGCAAGGCGGCACTGAATTCCCTGATGGGACGGATCTCCCGGGTCTTCGCGCGTCCTTTTCTTCTGCCGCAGGGCCAGCAAGTGACGCTGTCGCTCTCTGCGGGCCTCCTTTGTTTTTCTCCGGGATCCTCCGACCTCGACGGCCTCCTTCGGGAAGCCGATGCGGCCTTGTATGATGCCAAGCGCCGGAAGGGGGAGCGAGAGACCTTTTATGTTCTGTGCCATGAGCATTCAGGAGTCGGAACATGACTGGCTGGATTGAGAGCCGACTCGATGATGCAATCTTCGAGTCGGCTCTCCTGCCTCTTCTCGGCCGCTCCCTCGAAAAAGCCTTCTTTGGACTCAAGGAAGGCGCGACCCTCGAGGGCTCCTCCCTGGGCGGAATTTTCATCTTTCACAAAGAACTGGGTCTGATTCTTCAAAACGAGGATTCCCGGCGAATCTACCCCAAAACTGCCCCCGGCCTCTCCGCGGAAGAGATGGAGTCTCTTGTGGAGGCGACGCTTCCTCCGGCCTCCCGTCCGGCCTTTCTCACGCTTTGCTCCGGAAGCGACCTCTCGGTCTCGGGAGGATTTCCGGTCCTTCCGGATCGGATTGACGAGGCGCGGAGCCTCTTTTTCTGGGAGGGGCGTTTCGTCTGGGGGAAGGTCATCGTTCTCAAGACGGCAAGCGATGACACAATGGAGTCTTTCGCCGCCCCCTTTCTTTCGGACGCCAGCAATCCTGACTCTTCCCTTCGGAAGCTTCTCGACGCCTGGATGTTTGATACCACGATGGAGGTTTTCTGGGGAAGGATTCTGGCCCATATTCCTTCGGACTTTCTGCCCTCGGAAGGGGGCCTGTCCCCCCAGTGGCGCCGACGGGTCGCGATTCCCTTTGGGGCGGAGGCGGAAGGAGAAGAGCGATGTGTTGTGGCGGAATACTTCCGGGACTTCGAGAACGGGTGGCGTCGCATTCTCCGCTATGAAAAGGCGGGGGTGGCCCCTTCGCGCCCTTCGGCCTCTCCGGGAGGGAGCGAGTCCATGGCCGCCCTCGATATTCCCGTAGGCTTCTGGGGATTCCTTCCCCTGGGAGCCGTTCGCTTTCCCGGCCCCCTGGTCCGCAAGCTGGATGTCTCCGTCTTTCTGGGGCGTCTCCGGTGGGGGAGGGCCATGGCTCTGAGAACGCTCTATCGCCACCTTCTCTATGCAGGTCCCCTGGAGATTCTGGGAGCCTGGGTCCCGGAAAACGAGTCCTTTGCTCCGGAGGTCTTCGCGCTTCTCCCGCCGGTTCTCGGGGAATCGGTCCTCGATGACACGCTTGTCACTCTTCGCGTTTCCTCCCCGGGCTATCGCATGGGGGTCGAGGGACGGGTTCGTCCCGAAGACATGATGGTCACGGAGGCGCGACATGCAAGCCATCTGATGCTTCTTCTGCGCTCCTGTCCCCTCGACAAGGCCAAAGAAGCCGTCATCCCCCGCCTCTCCTCCCTCGAAGGGGTTGAGCCCCAGACTCTGGCGGCCTCCCTGTTGAGAGACCACCTTCACTCCCCCTCGGCACCGGCGTCTTCCCTTCAGTCGGCTCACTCCCACTGAGGCCGAGAAAAGGCTCGTCCCCTCATTCCCCTGATACTCCGGGTTCAATATAAAATCCATTACTGTCATCTATTTGGTTAAGTGTTTTTGGGTATGTGATTTTTGTGATCGCTCTCAACACAAAACTCTTACGACATTCCAGATTCCCTGATCGACGAGTTTCCTTCGGTTTCTTAGTCCGGGGGGTCAAGTCCAAAAGTTGCTGTAAAATTTCTTCCCGAGACATGGGATTTATAAATCATTCGACGACCGACAGGAGAGAGGACGTTTTGAGAGGTTCCTGCTTCCTCCACTCCCAATATTCGGCCATGTCAAAAGAGAATTGGTCATTGATCCCAAAATCCCATATTGACGTTGAGGACAATCACAAAATTCAGATACCCGTATTTTCCGTTTTTTGTGTCTGTGTCGATGGGGCTTGACAAATATTCTAATATTTTAATATTCTAATTTCATGGATATTGAAGAGAAGCTCGACGAGAAGAAGGTGATGCGGGGGGCTCGATGCCTCAGGGTGCTGGGGCATCCCGTTCGCCTTCAGCTTCTTCTGGAGCTGATGGACGGAGAGCGGAGCGTGAATGATCTGGCGGGTGTTCTGGGCGTGACTCAGTCCAACCTTTCCCAGCATTTGGCCCTTCTTCGTGAAAAAGGAATTCTAGCCTCGCGCCGGGAAGGTCACCAGGTTTTTTATTCCCTGGGAGACCCTCGCATTCCCAATTTCTTTTCCCTCATGGAGGAGATCTTTTGTCGATGAAGAAAACAGGATGCAAAAGATTCTTGGCGGGATCACTTGTGGTGGCCGGCATCGTCTCCCTGTGGGGGACGCAAGGCAGTGCCATGACGCTTTCGGAGGCGGTGGAGCAGGCCCTTGCGAACAATCCGGGGCTTCGCTCCGAGCGGGTGAAGGAGAAGATCGAGGAGACCCGCCTGACCGAGGCTGCCGGAAGCTACCTGCCGGTGGTGGCCGTGGGGGAGAGCTTCATTTCCACCGACAACCCGCTCAATGCCTTCGGAATTCTCCTCAACGAAGCCTTGGTGACCTCGAGCTCCTTTTCGAATCTGAACTCGCTGAACAATCCTGCCAACACCCAGACCTTCGGATTCCAGGCCCAGGTTTCGGAGACGATCTTTTCCGGCGGGGGACGCTTCCATCGCATCCGGTCGGCCAGCCGCGCCAAGAGTGCCAGGAGATTTGCCGTTCGGTGGCGGGAGGAAGAGCTTGTCTTCGAGACATCGCAGGCCTTTCTCGATACGCTCCTGGCCTCCGACAGGGTCGAGCTGCTTCGCGAGATGGTCCGAATGGCTCGGGAAGAGGAGAAGATTGCCCGGGACCATGTCTCCACCGGGCGCTCGGTCCGGGCGGAGCTTCTGGCGGCGGATGTGCATCTGAACCACCAGAAAACCCGGCTTCTTGAGGCCCAAAAGGACGCGGAGCTCTCGAAGGTTCGGCTGGCAAAGCTTCTTGGGTCGGAGAACCTTCCCGGAACCCCACGCCCTGACCCGGAGCTTCTTGTCCGTGCCCGAACTGTCTACAAAGGTCTGCAGGAAGAGAATGTCAAGAGTCTCGTGGCTCGAGCTCTCGAACGACGCCCCGATTACCTCTCCCTGCGCCGGGCGATCGCGGCGAAAAAGGAGATGGCCAGCGCCCAGCTTGCCGGATTCCTGCCCCAGGTCAGCGCCCAAGGCCTCTACAACGAATATAATCCGACCCTGGCCTGGGGCAAGCAGGACTATACCGTGATCGGTCAGGTGCAGTGGAATCTCTTTAACGGATTCTCCGACAAGGAAAAGCGCCAAAGGGCCTCCCTGTCCGTTCTCGAGGCCCTCTACCGGGAGCAGGATCTGAAGAACACCCTGGTCTATGAGGTCCGATCCTCCCGGGCGGAGGCCCGAACCCTTCACGATGCCCTCAAGGTGGATGAGGAGCGGGTGGCCGAGGAGGCAGAGGAGCGGAGAATTGTGCATGAACGCTATCAGGTGGGCCTTGTCCAGATGGCCGACATGCTCCGCTCCGATGTCTCCTATCGTCGGGCTCGCCTTCGGCTCCTGACCGACCGGACACGTTTTGTGGAGGCTGTCCTGGCGGAGCGCCGGGCGATCGGAGAGCTTTCCGGGAATGATCCGGTCCTGAGGAGCAGGGCCCTTCCCGCCGGGGAGGAGTCGTCGAAGGGGAAAGTCCCCTCATGATGACAGTCAAAAACGGACAGGACATGGATAGACAGGATCAGCTGACGGATATTGCAGGACAGAGGGGTGATGCGATGAAGCGGGTGCAGAGAGCAGGTTCGTGGATGATTCTCCTGGCCATTGTCGGGACGATGGCCATGGGAGGGTGCCATCGTTCGTCGTCGCCGCATGCCGGTCGGTCGTCAACCCCTGTCCCCGTCAAGGCAGTCCTGCCCGAGAGTACGAGGGGGACTCGGGAGATGGGGGTGGCAGGTGTGGTCCGGGGGATCCATGAAGCCCTACTTTCGGCCCGCGTGGCCGGAGAGGTCCGGGAGGTTCGTGTCCGACTGGGACAAAAGGTGGATCAAGGGCAGGTTCTGCTGACACTTTCCTCTCGTACCCTCGGGGCCGACCTTTCCCGCGCGGCCGCCCGGCGGGACTTTGCCGCCAGCAACTATGACCGCATCAACCGACTCTATCAGGACAGGAGTGCGTCCCGGGCGGAGTGGGAATCGGCGCGACAGGAGCGGGACGGGGCAGAGGCCGCCTATTCGGCGGCGCAGGCCCGGCTGGGATGGACCCATGTCACCGCTCCCTTTCCGGGCCGGGTCGTTTCCCGGGTTGCACAGGTAGGGGAAGAGGTTCTCCCGGGGACTCCGCTTCTCACGGTGGCCGACGACCGACGGCTTGAGGTGGTGGCGCATATTCCGGATGCCCTGGTCTCGGGACTGTCCCGTTCCTCTATCGTGCGCTTTGTCACCCATGGCCACGAGTATAAGGGGCGTCTGGTGGAGATCTCCTCGGGCTCCGATCCGGTCACGCATACCGTTCCGGTGAAGGTCCTGCTTTCGCCCATTCCGAAGGCGCCAGGAAAGAAAATGCCCCGGGAGCTGCGCCCCGGCGGCTACGGCAAGCTCTATATCCCCGTTCCCGGACGGGCCGCCATCCGTGTACCCGACAGCGCCCTCATCGACCATGAAGGCCTTCGGGAGCTCTTTGTCCTCAACGCCGGCCATGCGGAGCTGCGTTATGTCAGGGTCGGACGCTCCGTCGGAGGAATGGTGGAGATCCTTTCCGGACTCTCCCCCCAGGAAAAGGTCGTCCTTTCTCCTCCCGCCACTTTGGTTGACGGAGCCAGGGTCAGCGAGGTGGCCCAATGAGCGGGGATCCCTCCTCTCAGGAAAAACATCAGGAGAGCGTCAGCGAGAAACCCTCGAAGGTCGGGATCGCTGGCGCCGTTGCTCGCTTCTTCATCGACAGCCGTCTGACCCCGATCTTTGTCATCGTTGCCCTCCTTGTGGGAGGGCTGGCGGTCCTTCGGACTCCCCGGGAGGAGGACCCGCAGATCCGGGTCCCCATGATGGATCTCTTTGTCCCCTATCCGGGGGCCTCTCCCCGGGAGGTGGAGAAGAGCGTCACCGAGCCGCTCGAACGTCATCTTGACCGGATGAAGGGCGTCAAGGCGGTCTACTCCCAGTCGATGAGAGGGGGAGCGCTGGTGACGGTCCGGTTCCGGGTCGGGCAGTCGATGGGGGCGAGCCTGGTCAAGGTCTACAGCGAAGTGATGAAGTCCCGGGCCTATCTTCCCGGGGGTGCCGGCCCGATTCTCGTTCGTCCCAAGGATATCAACGATGTCCCGGTCGTGGCGGTGACGCTTTCGTCCCGGACCCTGTCGGACTTCGATCTCACCCGGATTGCCACCCGGATCGTCAGCCGGCTGAAGCGGATTCCTGGAACCGGTTCGGTCTATACCATCGGGGGTCGACACCGGATGATCCGCGTTCGGCTTGATCCGGCGGCCATGAAGGCCTTCGACCGCTCCCCACTGGACGTGGCGGGGGCCCTGGCACGATCCAACGTGAGCCTGGCTCTCGGAAGCTTCGACAGAAACGATACCTCCTTTCGTGTCGGTCTCTCCGGCAGCCTCAAGACCGCCGATGATGTCAGGAACCTCGTGGTGGGCGTTGTCGGAGGGCACGCGATCCGCCTCTCCCAGATCGCCCGGGTGACCGATGGCCCCGAACCGGTTTCCCATTATGTGTGGAAGGGATACGGCGGCTCCCGTTCGCAGCTTCCGGACGAGACGGCGGTGACCATTGTTCTGGCCAAGAAGAAGGGAATCAACGCCGTCACCGTGGCGCACTCGGTCCTCCGGAAGGTTCGGGATCTTCAGGGGACCATCATTCCCTCGAACGTGACCGTCACCGTTCCCAGAAACTACGGCCACACCGCCAACGAAAAGGCCAACGATCTCCTTCTTCATCTTCTGATCGCCACGGCATCGGTGATCCTCCTGATCGGCCTGGCCCTGGGGATCCGGGAGACGGGGATCGTGGCGGTGGCCATTCCGGTAACCCTCTCCCTGACGCTGTTCATCTCCATGATGATCGGGTACACCATCAATCGGGTGACCCTCTTTGCCCTGATCTTCTCCATCGGGATCCTGGTGGACGATGCCATCGTGATCGTCGAAAACATTTATCGCCACTTCCATTTTCTGGGGGGCATGCGTGACCGGAAGACCCTGATCGACCGGGCCATCGTGGCGGTTTCCGAGGTGGGCAACCCTACGATTCTCGCGACATTTACGGTGATCGGGGCGCTTCTGCCCATGGCCTTTGTCAGCGGCCTCATGGGCCCCTACATGCGTCCCATCCCGGTAAATGCCTCCCTTGCCATGATCGGATCGCTTTTGGTGGCACTCATCGTGACCCCTTACATGGCTGTTCGGCTCATTCGGCCCGGAGCCCATGAGGCCAAGCCGACCGGAAAGCTTGAGCTCCGGATCCGGCATCTCTACCGCCTTCTGATGGAGCCGCTCATCGACTCGGGGAAAAAGCGGATGCTCTTTCTCGGGGGGGTCGTGGTCCTGACCGTGGGGTCAATGCTCTTCTTTTATTCCCGGACGATCCTTCTCAAGATGCTTCCCTTTGACAACAAGAGTGAAATCGATGTCGTTGTGGATATGCCTGCAGGCACGACACTCGAGCGCACGGCGGCCGTCGTTCGCGACCTCGAGNNCCTCGAGCGGATCGCCCGGAAAAATCCCTCGGTCATGGGTTACGAAGCCTATGTCGGGACGGCCGCTCCTTTCGACTTTAACGGTCTGGTCCGGCACTACTACCTCCGGTCGGGAAAACATGTAGGAGAGCTCCATCTCGATCTTCTTCCCAAGGCTCGTCGGGACAAGGGAAGCCATGCCATTGCCACGGAGATCGAAAGGAGCCTGGCTCTTCCCTCGCGCAGCCTGGGCGCCCGCATCAAGGTTGTGGAGGTTCCTCCCGGTCCTCCCGTCTACGCTCCGATCACGGCCGAGCTCTACGGCTCCGATTATCGGCGCCTTACCGAGGAAGGACTCCATCTGGCGGATCTCTTCCGGAAAACCCCAGGAATTGTGGATGTCGATACCTCGGTGCGGGATCCCCAGACCCGATATCGGGTGGTTGTCGACCAGGAGAAGGCGGCTCTTTCCGGGGTGAGCGCCGAGGAGATCGGGAAGGCCCTTTCCCTGGCCCTTCATGGGGAAAGCGGGACACTCCATACGACCTCGGGGAAGGGCCATGTTCCCATCCTTCTGGAATATCCCGAAAGGGACCGTTCCAGTATCCGGGACCTCTCCACGGTCTTTGTGCGGGGCGGGACGGGCCGGCTGGTTCCCGTTCGATCTTTGGTCCATGTGGAAAAGCTTCCCACGGAGCAGCCCATCAACAGGAAGAACCTTCGTCCGGTGGTCTACGTTACCGGGAACACCATCGGCTCCTCCCGCAGCCCCGTCTATGCGGCGGTGGATCTCTCCCGGGTGGTGGCCGCCGATGCCCGCTCCCGGGGAGTCGATCTCCGTCAGATCTTCACCGGGTATCCCTGGTCGACCGACCACATGACGATCCGCTGGGGCGGGGAGTGGCAGGTGACCTTCGTCACCTTTCGGGACATGGGCATCGCCTTCGGCGCGGCCATCATTCTGATCTACCTTCTCATCGTGGCCGAGTTCGAGAGCTTCATCACTCCGCTTGTGATCATGAGTCCCATTCCGCTGGCCCTGATCGGGGTGATCCCGGGCCACATCCTGCTGGGGTCGAATTTTACGGCCACCTCGATGATCGGCTTCATTGCCCTGGCGGGAATCATGGTGAGGAACTCCATTCTTCTGGTGGACTTTCTCCATGCGAAGAAGGCGGAAGGAGTCCCCATTCGCCAGGCCATTCTTGAGACCGGGGCGGTGCGGACCCGGCCGATCCTTCTGACGGCTGCGGCCCTCATTGCCGGCTCCTTCGTGATCCTTTCCGATCCGATCTTCCGGGGCATGGCCATCGCCCTTCTCTTCGGATCGGTGGTCTCGACGCTTCTTACCCTCTTTGTCGTTCCCCTCCTGATCCTGATGGTGGAGGGGAGAAGCTGGCCGGTCCGGAAACGTGAATCCGGACATTCAGCGTAAAAAGGGGGAGGATAAGTCCCTCCCCCTTAACACTCTCTCCTGCGGGAGAGACAACCTGGAGGAATTCCCATGAGTATCGAACGCATGATTCGGGCCCTGGCGGGGACGCTTGTTCTCACCAGCCTTCTTTTGTCGGTCTATGTCTCGAAATATTGGCTCTGGCTTGCCGCCTTCGTTGGGGCCAATCTTCTTCAGTCCTCGCTGACCCGCTGGTGCCTGGCGGAGAGCATCCTCCGGAAGGTGCTGAAGCGTCCCGCCCGGGAGGGAGAAGGCTGCGGTGTCTAGCCGGTCCTCCTCCATGAAGGCCTTTGTCGTCCGGCGCCATGGCCCGGTGGGCGAGGGCTCGATCGAGCTCGTCTCCCGCCCCCTGCCTGTTCCTGGTCCGGGAGAGATTCTGGTTCGGGTTCTGGCTTGCGGTGTCTGCCGGACCGACCTTCATGTGGTGGAGGGAGACCTCCCCGTTCTTTCTGGAGAGACGATCCCGGGCCATGAGGTGGTCGGGGAAGTGGTGGCTCTGGGGCCGAACTCCCGCGGAAGGTTCCGCCCGGGAGACCGGGTGGGTGTGGCCTGGCTCTATCGGGCCTGCGGACGCTGCGCTTACTGCCTGCGGGGAGACGAGAACCTGTGTTCGGACCCTCTCTTTACCGGCTACCATCGTCCCGGGGGTTATGCCGAGNNCCCCGACGAAGACCCCTTGTTGCAGGCGCCGCTTCTCTGCGCCGGCATCATCGGCTATCGGGCCTTTGCCCAGTCCGGACTTGCCGCGGGACAGAGGCTCGGGCTCTATGGCTTCGGGTCCTCGGCCCATCTCGTTTTAAAACTTGCCAAGTCCGAAGGGCTCCGGGTCTTTGTCGTCACCCGGGGCGGGCGGCATCGGCAGNNACATCGAGTCCGGGGCCGACTGGGTGGGAGAGTCAGCCCATTCCCGTCCCCCCGAGCCGCTTGACGGGGCCATCCTCTTTGCTCCGGCGGGAGATCTCGTTCCGGGAATTCTTTCCTGCCTCGACCGGGGAGGCATTCTTCTGACCGCCGGCATTCATGTGACGGACATTCCCTCCCTGAACTACCAGCGAGAGCTCTTTTTTGAAAAGAGGCTGCGTTCGGTGACGGCCAATACCCGACAGGATGGCCTCTCCTGGCTCTCGTTGGCCTCCTCCCGTTCGCTTGTTCCCGAAGTCACCGCCTACGACTTTCCCCGGGCACTGGAGGCCCTCACAGATCTGGCCTCGGATCGCCTTCGGGGTGTGGCGGTCCTGAGGGTCTCCGCCCCCTCGTCCGGAGCGGGGTCCTGACGCCTGTCATCGCGGATCCCTACGGGGCCGGGCACAAAAAAGGCGGGAGATCATTCCCGCGAACCCATGGTGGTTCGGGAGAGAATCTTCCGCCCCTGTCTTGTCCCTTCAACATTCCTGGAATCACAACTTCTTGGGGTGCCTCAGGAAAAGCTCCCCACGCTACTTGACCCGGACATCGACCTTGGCCGAGGCGTCGAGAAGGTTGTGGTGCTTTGTTGCTGCCTGCAGAAGGATGGTGTGCTTGCCCGGGGGGAGCTTCATCGTCACGGGGCTTTCGTGGGTGACCTTGAGAAACTGTCCGTCCACCATCACATGAATGTGGTTGGCCCGCCCTTCCTTATGGTATTTGTATTTGACGACGACTGGGTTGTGAACGGCGGCATTCGGGGCAGGCGAGAGAATCGTGATGGTGGTGGCAGCCATGACCGGCAGGGTCGGAAGAAGCAGAAGTCCTGCCAGAAATGCCGATGAAAGCCAACTGACGGATGATTGTCCGTGGGAGCGGGGAGATGAAACGCCTGACAGGGAAAAATTGTCGTTCATGGCGAACCTCCTTGATTGAGCCATTGTTGGAACTCTCTGTGTTCTCCTTCGCCCGAGGTCTTGGAGGTTGAGTCTCTCGAGGCGATCCATCCACTTCTGTCGGTATCGCGATCCGAAGGCACCAACCCACTCTGGCGAGGTGGAGTCTGTCTTGTAACGATAGGATTAGCATAACCTTACCACCGGTTTTGATGTTCGTAAAGGATCTTTTCCGGGACAGGAGACTCTCCTTGCAAAAGTCGAAGCCGCCGGAAGATGGCCGTGTCTCCCCTCCCTTATGAGCGGGATCATAGACGGGTCCGCGAATGTCATGGACAATAAGGGGGAGGGTGTAGCTTGAGAAGCTGGAGGGCTGGCTGACGTTGAGAGGACGGGGACTTTGTGTCGTGTTGGTGGCGGTATCGGTCCTTTGCGTGGGGAGGCTTCCTCCCTCTGTTCTGGCCACGAGTGGACCTCCTCCCGTCTCTTTGCAGCCCCCTTCTTCAACCGCCGGCACTCAGGCCCCGGCGTCTTCACCGGCCTCTCCCGTCCCTTCCGTTCCTGTCTCCTCTCCTCTGCCTACCTCCTCCCGGCCGGCGCCCCTCTCCCTCAACGGCCCGGATGCCCTGGCGGCCTATAGGAGCTCCTGGAATCCCTTGACCTCGGGCCCGGACCTCATGCCCCAGGCAGACACTCTCCCCGAGGGGGAGTTCAACGTGCGTTTTTTCATGTACGGACGGTTCACCCAGGCCCAGTATTCCGATTCGGGAGGCATCACGGGCCTGCCTCCGGGATTCTCCCAGACACAGCTCCTTGATCTCTTCGCCATGTTCTACGGCCTCGAACAGAACACCGAGCTCGTCTTTCTCCCTTCGGTGGTCACCACCTTCTCCACTGAGGACGGGACCTCCCTTAACGGGGCCGGTCTCAATGACCTGACCCTGGGGATCAAGCACCGGTGGATCATCCAGGACCCGAATACTCTCCGACCAAGCTTTGCCACGGCCCTTCTTGTCACCCTTCCCCTGACCTCCTGGCTGGGAACTCCCGTTCCGGCGGGAGGGTTGCCCCCCATCAACGTGGTTCCCTCGACCCACTTCGGGACCCCCTCCCTGACCTTGGTCTCCATGCTCAGAAAGAACGTGAGGCCTCTGCGATTGATCGGCGACCTCTACTATACCTTCGGCTTTCCCGGATCCCTTTCCGCCACCCCCGGGGCCACCCCGGCCTATTCCCAGTTTGGGGATCTTGCGCAGTACCGTCTGGGAATCGAGGATGTGGTCGACGACAAAAGTGGCCTGGGATTCATCCTGGAAATTGCGGGCTTGTCAGGTCTGCCCTTTTCCGTCGACGGGCTGGCGGTCAACACCCACCCCACAAGCTTCAATCTGGTGGGAGTCCAGCCCACCATCGAATACAACATCACCCCCCGTCTCGCCGCCTCCTTCGGGGTGCTCCTTCCCGCCTTCGGAAACAACGAATATCTGGCCACCACCCCCAACTTCTCCCTTTGGTATTATTTCCAGGGGGGACAGAAAAGCCTTCTTCCCCGGTAGTTGTCGGGAGCAAGGGAACTCCCTTGGCGCGATCTTGACGCGAGCTCTGCCTCCTTGCTGTATAATAAAAGTGATAGAGATGAACGGTACCGAAGGGTGGACGGGTGAGCCATCGTGAATCTCTCCTTCGGCTGCCGGTTCCCTAAAGGATGCTCTGAAGAAGGTCCGGTGAAGGAGGAGCCTTCCATGAAAGTGTTGAATGTTCTGAAAGGGCGAGGATCCCGGCTTGCGGCCGTGGGGGTGATGATCTGTCTCTCAGGCGCTCTTGTTTCCTGTCAGACATCTCCCGCCGTTCCCTATGTGCCGCCTTCTCCCGGACCCGCAACCCTTCATGGGGTTCCGGTCAGGGACATTGTCTCCGACCTTGATCCGGCCCTGAAGGGAATCGTCGAGAGGCTGGGAGAGCCGCTTCGCGTGGCGGTGATCCGATATACGACGCCCTCGGGGCTCTCCCGGACCTTCGGCCGCTACCTCTCCCTCAAGGTGGGGGAGGGACTGTCCCGAGTACCCGGAGTGACCCTGATCGACCCCGGACAGGTCTATGAGGCCCTCCACCGGATGGGAATCGAACAGGGTCTGCTCGACACCCGGACCCTCCTCGAGGTGGGGGAGAAGGTGGGGGCGCAGGTCCTGGTGGTCGGAACCTATACGGACCTGGGTCAGACCATTGATGTGCAGTCCCGTATTCTCTCCCTCCCGGGAGGGAAGCAGGAAGGGGTCTTTTCCCGAACCCTTCCCAAGACACCCGCCGTTCTCAGCCTGATCAAGGTTGGCCCCTGACGGTGACCGATCCATTTTCCAAAAAGAAGGAGAGTGCCATGAGTGCCACGAGTCGTGATGTGTCGGGAGACTTCCTACGTGGAGCCAGACGGCGGGTGGGAGCGTGGGTGGTCGCTCTCTCCGCCCTTTCGCTCCTGGGCGGGTGCATCGAGTCCATCGATCCGGGGAAGGCGGCCGTTCTATGGACGATCAGCCAGGGGACGGACACAAAGACGATCTATCGCGAAGGCGTGCAGGTCATTGCTCCCTGGAACGAGCTCTATATTTATGATCTTCGGACCCAGGAGTCCCGTCTCTCCCTGCATGTCCTCTCAATCAATGGATTGGCCATCGACATGGACTCATCCGTCCTCTACAGGGTTCAGGGCAAGGCACTTCCGACCCTTCAGGAAAAGGTGGGCCCCGATTACTATCATGTCCTGATTGCCCCCTATGTCATGAGCGAGGCGCGAAAGATCGTGGGACGATTCACTCCGTCGGAGATCTATTCGAGCCAGCGTGAGACGATCGAACGGCTCATCCTGACCGGCCTTCGGGAAAAATTGAGGGATTACCCCATTACGGTGCAAGGTTTTCTGATCCGCGACGTCCGGCTTCCCCGGATCATCCGGGTGGCGATCGAGCGCAAGCTGACCGAGGAGCAGAACTACCAGCGCATGGAATACGTCCTCGACGTCGCACGAAAGACGGCCCAGAAGCGGCGGATCGAGGCCGAAGGAATCCAGGCCTTCCAGAAGATTGTCCAGGAGAACCTCACCCGGAGCTATCTGACGTGGAAGGGAATCGAGGCCACAGAGAAGCTGGCCAAGAGCCCCAACACCAAGATCATCATCATCGGCGGGGGCAAAAGCGGCCTNNGCCCTGCCGGTGATTCTTAATGCCGATTCCGGCGGGGGGCATTAGAAAGCCCCCCACCCCCCGGCGGGTGATACATCCCGCAAAGGGGTCAGATTGTCAATCAACAGAGACCCGGCTCATGGAGGGTCGAGAGGAGAAGGTGCATGGCAAAGGAGAAAAAGGAAGACGCGTCCGGATCCGGGCCAAAAGAGGGGGAGATGGCCCCTGACTTTCGCCAGGTTGCGGCTTCGGGGGCTCCGACCCCGACCGTGTCCCTGGGAGATTATGCGGGAAAGACGGTTGTCCTTTATTTTTATCCCAAGGACGACACCCCGGGCTGTACCACCGAGGCCTGCGACTTCCGGGACAGCATGGCCCAGCTTTCCAAGATTGGGGTCGTTGTTCTTGGAGTCTCCAAGGATACTCCGGCGAGCCATGACAAATTCCGGACAAAGTACCAGCTTCCCTTTCCCCTCCTTTCCGATGGGGACGGATCCCTCTGCCAGGCCTACGGCGTCTTCAAGGAGAAGACGATGTACGGGGTCAAGCGCATGGGGATCGAACGCAGCACCTTTGTGATCGGCCCCGACGGCAAGATCCTGCGGGCCCTTCGGGGGGTGAAGGCAACTGGCCATGTGGCGGCCCTCCTCTCAGATCCGGCCCTGTCTGGAAGGCCATGAGCCGTCTTTTTTCCCCCTGGCGGCTCCGGGGCGTCGAGCTTAAGAATCGGATCGTCGTCTCTCCCATGTGCCAGTACATGGCACAGGACGGCGTGGCCGGGGAGTGGCATCGGGTTCACCTGGGTAGCCGGGCGGTGGGCGGGGCCGGAATGGTGATTGTCGAGGCGACGGCTGTGAGCCCGGAAGGACGGATATCTCCGGGAGACCTGGGGCTTTGGAACGAGGCCCAGGAAGAGGCCTTGCGGCCGATCGTCGCCTTCATGCGCTCCCAGGGAGCGGTTCCCGGCATCCAGATCGCCCATGCCGGACGCAAGGCCTCCACCGCACCCCCCTTTCGGGGAGGCAGCTTTCTTTCTCCCGGCGAGGGAGGTTGGCCAATCCTGGCCCCGAGCGCCCTGGCCTTCGGCTCGGGGGGATCTCCCCGCGAGATGTCAGAGGCCGAGATTGGGCGGGTTCGGGAATCTTTTGTCGGTGCGGCGCGACGAGCACTCTCGGCGGGCTTCGACTACCTTGAAATCCATATGGCCCATGGCTATCTTTTGCACAGCTTTCTCTCTCCCCTTTCGAACCGGAGGACGGACAGTTACGGGGGATCGCTCGATGCCCGCATGCGCTTTCCCCTGGAGGTCCTTGACGCTGTCCGCAAGGTGTGGCCGGAGGAGCGACCTCTGGGGGTTCGGATTTCGGCCGTGGACTGGGTCGACGGCGGATGGGATCTCGAGTCCTCCCTCGTTTTGGCCCGGAAGCTTAAGGAGCGCGGGGTGGACCTTGTGGACTGCTCGAGCGGAGGGATCGTTCCCCATGCCGCAATCCCTGTGGCCCCGGGATACCAGACGGCCTTCTCGGAGCGCCTCCGAAAAGAGGTCGGCGTGGCCACTCTGGCGGTGGGGATGATCACGGATCCCGCTCAGGCCGAACACATTCTGGTCACCGGCCAGGCCGACNNGGCCGACGGAGTGGCGCTGGCCCGGGAGATGCTCCGGGATCCCTACTGGCCCCTCCATGCGGCGAATCGTCTGGGTGTCGAATTTCCGTGGCCGGCTCCCTACGCGAGAGCCCGAAGCTAAGAGCACCCTTCCTCTTTCCCGTCGACTCCTCCCATCTCCTTTCCCAGAACCGCCAGAAGAAGATTGCAGGCCTCCTGGGCCAGGTGTGATGCCCGAAAGAGAGCCCTCCGGTCGTTGCGAAGGGTTTCGATCCAGGCGCCGATATAGGCGGCGTGGTTCTGGAAATGCGCCTCGTCGGGGCTCACTCCGGTTCTCATTCCGACAAAGAGGCTGGCAAGTTCGGCCACAAGCTCTTCAAAGGCATAGGCGGACGCTCCCCAGGGACCAAAAGTGCGGTTCAGCCGTTTTTCATGGCCGGTGGCGTGGGCAAATTCATGAAAGAGGGTTCCCAGATAGCCTTCGAGCTCCCTAAAGTCCGCCTTCGGGGGAAGGGTGATCGCATCGGCGTCCCGGTCGTAGAAGGCCCGGTTGCCTCCATGATGGACCGGCACATCGAGTTCCTCCGAAAGTTGACGGCAGAATGTCCCCGCCACCTCGTGCTCCTTCTCTCCCAGGAGACTTTCCCGGGGAGCCGATTCCCGATGCTCGTCGCCCCGGGCAGGAAGCCCCACCATGTCGGCCGACGAAAAGACATGGTAGATCCGGGGAATCAGCCCCGTCCTCCCGGAAGAATCTTTCTTCCCGCCGGCTCTCCGGGGGCCTCCTCCCTCCTCCCCTCCATCTTCTTGCTCCCCTCCGGAAGGAGTCCGGGGAAAGTCTCGCCGCGGCGCGACGAGTTTGATGACCGGAAGGCCCTGGGCTCCCCGGCGGATTCCCCACCCCTTCTCCTTGGCCTGCCTGAAGGTGGCAAAGCGCATGTCATCCACGCCCGAGGAGAGGGCATAAAGTGCCAAAGTGAGTGCATTCACACCCTGATAGGGGCGCCCCGTGACCGCATTGACAGGATCTCCTCCCCCTTCTCCTGATCCGGATTTTCGCCAGGGACGAATCCAGGGAGCCGTTCCCTGTTCCAGGGCCTCGACCATCCGTTCGGTTGTTTGCCGGTAAAATTCAGTGGCTTCCATTTGCGCTCCTTCTGTGCAGGGGAGTGAGTCATTTCTTCATGCTGAAGATCCTCTTGGGGGCAAGGAATGGAGAGCAACTTTTTTGCCAGGCGAAGGGAGAGGGGGGAGAATGTCTTGAATGGATTGAGTGTTGAAGATTTTTTGATTGGTCATTTTGGTCTTCGTCCAGGGGGAAGGACCACGCGGTCAGATTGAGGGGGTGGGTCTGCAAGTCTATGGCAGAACAGGTTTTGTCATGGATGTGATCTCCCTTCCGGCCTGGAGTCGCCGAGAATGACTCTTGCTCTCGTTCGGTCGATTCTGGTTCCCCCGGGAAAAAGGTCCCTACAGATGAGTGAAAAGTTTTTGTTCAAAAAAATTTACGTGATCCTCTCCTGAGGAGGGCAGTTTGACTATGATTTTTGGGGGGTGGTATACTTTGAACTCGGGGGAGACGCAAGGCGTGCCTTGCGCCCCCCCGCGACGACCCACCTGATCGACGGCATTCCGTGTGGCTCCCTCGCATTCCGGAATGTCTCGCTGGACCGACTCCCGGCTGATTCAAAGGGCCGGATCGGTCGTGGACCTCTCGCGGAAAAGGAGACCCAAGATGAAGGAACCGGCCGGCGGCGAAGACCCCTGGAAGGAGGTCGTTCCTCCCCGAACGAACTCCTCCCGCAATGAGGATGTCGGTGATCCCGGAGAGACGGAGATCCTTCGTCTCCGGAGGAGGATTGATTACCTCGAGCGGATCGAGCGGGCTCACGAGGAGATGCGCGAGATGCTCGAAAGCTCCTCGGAGATGAACCGAAAGCTTGAGGAGACCCTCAAGAAAGCCCGCAAAGAAATCCAGTCCCTTCGCGATGAGCTGATTCGCCTTACAACCCCCCCGTCGAGTTATGCCGTTGTCCTTTCCGTCAACATCCCCCATTCCGGGGCCCTGACTCCTCGGGGAACCCCCCTCGAACCCTCCGTGGACATTGTTGTGGCCGGCCGCAAGATGCGGGTGACCGCCGATCGCGGGATTGATCTCGAAAGACTTCAGTCGGGAGATACCGTCTTGCTCAATGAGGCCTTCAATGTTGTGGGCCTGGCCCCCGGAGAACGCATGGGCGAGATTATGGTCCTCAAGGAGACGCTCTCTTCCGATCGTCTTCTTGTGACCGGAGACGGAGGCGTCGACCGGGTAGTGCTGGTCGCTCCTTCCTTGCTTGGGGTCGGGCTTTCCGCCGGAGACCCCCTGCTCATCGATCTTCGGTCGGGATTTGCCCTGGAGCGTCTCCCCAAGAGCGAGGTCGGCCAGGTCGTCATCGAGGAGATCCCGGATGTCACCTTCGAAGAAATCGGAGGGTTGGATCTCGAGCTCGAGATGGTTCGGGATGCGGTGGAGCTCCCCGTCCTCCATCCGGAGCTTTACTCCCGTTACCATCTGGCGCCTCCCAAAGGCGTCCTTCTCTATGGTCCCCCCGGATGCGGCAAGACCCTGATCGCCAAGGCGGTGGCCAACTCGATCGGCCGTCGCATGGCCGAACGGGGAGGCGATGCCCGCTCCTTCTTTCTTCACGTCAAGGGACCGGAACTTCTCAACAAGTATGTGGGAGAGTCCGAGCGTCAGATCCGGGAGGTTTTTTCCCGGGCCCGGGAGAAGGCGCGGGAAGCCTATCCTGTCATCGTCTTTTTCGACGAGATGGACTCCCTCTTCCGGACCCGGGGAAGCGGGGTCTCTTCAGACATGGAGAGCACCATCGTTCCCCAGTTCTTGGCCGAGATCGACGGAGTGGAACGCCTGAAGAATGTCATTGTGATCGGCGCCTCGAATCGCCAGGACCTCATCGATCCGGCCATTCTCCGCCCCGGCCGCCTCGACGTCAAAATCCGCATCGACCGCCCCGACCGAAAGAAGGCATTGGCCATCTTTCGCCGCTATCTCAAGGGAGATCTCCCGCTTGCCCCCTCGCTTCTGGCGGGCCATCCGGGGGGGGCCGAGGCTGTCGAAGCCTTGATTGGGCGCGTGGTCGACGAAATGTATGCCGATACCGCGGAGAATCGCTTTCTGGAGGTGACCTACGCAAGCGGAGAGAAGGAGGTCCTCTTCTTCAAGGACTTTGCCAGTGGGGCGATGATCGCGGGGATCGTGGCCCGGGCCAAACAGACGGCCATCAAGAGAAGCCTTTCGGGCAGCGGCGAGGATGGTCTGACGCTCGACGATTTTCTGAAGGCGGTGCGCCGGGAATTTCAGGAAAACGAGGATCTTCCCAATACCACCAACCCGGACGACTGGGCACGGATCTCCGGACGCAAGGACGAACGGATTGCCAGCGTGAAGACCCTGTCCTCCAGCGAGGCTCGGGAACGTCCGGTGGAGACCCTTCCTGTGGGGCATTATCTGTGAGTTCTTCCGTATCTTCCCCGCAAGGGGATTTCGTTTCGGATCCGACCGCCTGCCGGGTGGCCGGAACAGAGGTCGAGTACGGGATTGCCTTTTCCTCGGGCGAAATCGGTGACCTGTCGGCCCAGATCTCCCATGAGCTGGTGGGAAGTCTCCCGGAGGAATACTCCGGAGGGGCCCTTTGGGATTATGAGCCCGAAGATCCCTTTCACGATGCCCGGGGATTTTATGTGGAGGGTCAGCGAGAGCGTCCCGACCGGGGGGAAAACCGCCGGACAAACCGGGCCCTATACAACGGGGGTCGTTTTTATGTGGATGGAGGCCATCCCGAGTACTCGGCCCCCGAGTGCCGGAGCCTTCGGGATATCCTGCGCTTCGAACGGGCCGGCGACCGTCTGGTGGAGTTGGCCATGCACCGCTGGGAAAGGCGCGACCCCCGGGGGCGCTCCCTTCGGGTCTTCCGCAACAATGCCGACGGCTTCGGAAATTCCTGGGGGTATCACGAGAACTATCTGGTGGCCCGCTCCCTTCCCTTTGAACGGATCGTTGCGGGGCTCACCGCCCATCTTGTCAGTCGCCCGATCTTTTGCGGGGCCGGGAAGGTCGCCTCCGACCGGGGCCGGGGAGGCGGGTTTCAGATCTCCCAGCGGGCCGAGTTCTTTGAGGTCCCGGTGGGGTTGTCCACGACCGCCAGGCGGGGGATCGTGAACACCCGCGACGAGCCTCACTCCCTCCACGAACGGTACCGGAGGCTCCACGTCATTACCGGGGACTCCAATTGTTCGGAGGTGTCGACGGCTCTCAAGGTCGGAACGACGATGCTTCTCCTGGCCGCACTGGAGGGGAGCTCTCCCCATGATCAGGCCGCCGGGATTCCGGTGCTTCTCGATCCGGTGTCGGCCTTTCACGCGGTGAGCTCCGATCTGACCCTCAGGGCGCCCTTGCCTTTGTCCGATGGAAGGACCCTGGGGGTCCTTGACCTGGCGGAAAAGGTTTTTCGGTTCGTCAAGGACTTCTATCTTCGGGAGGGGATGGGGCCCGAGACCCGGCAGATCCTCGATCGGTGGGAGTCGGTCCTCTCCCGCCTCGGGTCGATGTCGAAGGTCCAGGGAGAATTTCTCGGGCTCGATCGCGAGATCGACTGGGTGATCAAGAAGGGACTTCTCGACCGCTATGCCGAGAGCCGGTCGATTCCCTCGGGGGACGGCCGCCTTCGGATGATCGATCTTCAGTACCACGACATCCGGAGCGACCGGGGCCTTTTCCGCCTGCTGGAGTCCCGGGGAGAGGTCCTCCGAATTCTCGATCCCCAGGAGATCGAGGAGGCCCTTCTCTCTCCTCCGGCCGACACCCGGGCCTATTTTCGCGGGACGCTCCTGAGGCGGTTTCCCCGGGAGGTGGTGGCGGTCTCCTGGAGCAGTGCCGTGGTGGACGACGGATCCACCTCCCTCAAAAGGATTCCTCTTGAGGATCCCTGCCGGGGGACCCAGAAAGTTGCGGGAGCGCTCATCGAACGCCATGTGACGGCGTCCGGGCTCCTCGCAGAGCTCGCTTCCGGCCAGACCCCGGGAGCCGGTTCCGTTAACGGAAAGGAGACATGATGAGTCAGAAGTCAAAGCATAGCCCCAAGAGAGAAGAGACCCCGTCGGAGCCGGTGGAGGAGAGTGCCGAGGGGGCGACCGAACGCGCCAAGAAAGTGCGCGAGGAAGCTGACGACATCCTCGACAAGATCGATGAAGTCCTGGAAAAGAATGCCTCGGGATTCGTGAAGTCCTTTATTCAGAAAGGCGGGGAATAGGATTGGACACCCTCTCTTTCCGGGCATTTTCCCCTCCCTTTGACTCTTCTTCCTTTGTGGAGGTCCTGCGGGCGTCCGGACGTCTCCCCGCGGCACTCTCTCTTGAGGTCCCGGCAATCGGCACTCTCCCTCACGCCACCACCGTTCTGGCCCTGCGCTACGAGGGGGGGGTGGTCATGGCGGGAGACCGGCAGGCCTCCGAAGGTTACCAGGTTGCCAGCCGCGCCATTTCCAAGGTTCTTCCCGTCGACCGCTCATCCTGTGTGGCCATCGCCGGCGCGGCCGGTCCGGCGCTTGAGATGGCCCGGCTTTTCCGCGTCGAAATCGAACATTACGAGAAGCTTGAGGGAGTGATGCTCTCGACGCCCGGAAAGGCCAACAAGCTGGCTCAAATGGTTCGGGAGGCCCTTCCCATGGCGATGCAGGGGTTGGTGGTGGTGCCCCTCTTTGCCGCCTACGACCCGGAGTCCCGGCGGGGTCGCATCTACAAGTACGATCCGGCAGGGGGACGCTACGAGGAGGAGAGTTATCATGCCAACGGGTCGGGAGGTCTCTTCGCAAGAAATGCCCTCAAGATGCTTTACCGGGAGGGGCTGAGCCGGGATGAAGCGGTGGAGGCGGCTCTGCGGGCCCTCTATGAAGCCGCAGACGAAGATTTGGGAACGGGGGGGCCGGACTTTGTCCGGGAGATCTACCCCACGGTCTTCACCATGGATGCCGACGGAGTCCGGGAACAGACCCAGGACGATGTGGCAGCCTACTACCGCGCCTTTGTGGTGGGCCTTCGGAAAAAGGAGTAGACGGTGGCCGCTCTTCCTTTTTACGTCTCTCCCGAACAGATCATGCAGGACAAGGCGGAGTATGCCAGGAAGGGAATTGCCCGGGGTCGCTCGGCGGTGGTCCTGCGTGTGGAGGAGGGCATCCTTCTGGCCGCCGACAACCCGTCGGCAGGTCTCCACAAGATCTCGGAGGTCTATGACCGGATCGCCTTTGCCGGTGTGGGAAAGTACAGCGAGTTCGAAAATCTTCGGAAGGCGGGGATCCGCCATGCCGATCTCAAGGGCTATACCTACAGCCGGGAGGACGTAACCGCCCGCTCTCTCGCCAATGCCTACTCCCAGCTTCTGGGAACCGCCTTCAGCCAGGAGATGAAGCCTCTGGAGGTGGAGATCGTTCTGGCGGAGGTCGGTTACAACGGACGCTCCGACGAGATCTACCGGGTCAGCTACGACGGCTCGATTTTCGACGAACCCCTCTTTGCCGCCGTGGGCGGCAAGGCCGAACCCCTGGCGGCCCTTCTCAAGGAACGTCTTCCGGAGATTCCGTCCCTGTCCCGGGGAGTAAAGCTCCTGAAGGAGGCCTTTGCCGAGATCTCCGGCGCGACCATGCCTCTCTCCCAGATCGAGGCTGGCCTTCTCGAGCGTGCGTCGACGGGACGGGTCTTCCGGAGGCTGGGAGGAGACGAGCTGGCGGCACTCTCCGGGGGACAGCCCTAGACGAAGGTCCGGGAGGACTTATGCACAGACGGATCATCGGACTTGAAAGCGAATACGGCTTCCTCTTCGTCAACCGGGGAGACCGGATATTTCCGTCGGAGCGGGCCCTGGAGTATCTCTTCCAGGGGATCATGCCCAACAGCTGGTCCCGGGATGCCTTCCTCCCGAACGGAGCCCGCATCTATCAGGATACGGGAAGCCATCCCGAATATTCGACGCCTGAATGCGACAGCTTTCGCGATGTGGTTCTCTTCGACAAGGCCGGAGAGAAGATTCTCTCGAAGGCGGCCGAGAGGGTCGACCGGCTCCTGGTTCGGGAGGGAATCGAGGGAGAGGTCCATGTCCTCAAGAACAATACGGACTCGGCGGGCAACTCCTACGGCNNTGACCTTCTGGCGTCTCTCCCGCAGTCTCATTCCCTTTTTTGTCACCCGCCAGATTGTCGCCGGAGCGGGGGGGCTTGTCCGGGATTCCGAGGACCGTGTCCGATTTGTCATCTCTCCCCGAGCCCTGCACATCCGGGAGAAGATTTCCTGTTCGACAACCTCGAGCCGTCCCATCATCAATACCCGCGACGAGCCCCACTCCGACCCCCAGAAGTATCGACGTCTCCATATCATTGTGGGGGACTCGAACATGAGCGAGGTGAGCGATCTCCTCAAGGTGGCCACAACGGCGCTTGTTCTCGAGGTTGTCGAGGCCGGGGGGATCTCTGACCGTCTCAGCCTCGAGGATCCGATCGCGGCCATCCGGATGATCTCCGAGGACCCCTCCCTGACTGTCAGGGTGAGGCTCGAGTCTGGGAAGGAGATGACGGCGCTTGAAATCCAGTGGGCCTACCTTGAGGCCTGCCAGGAGTATTTTGTTAGGGAGAAGACGGAAGAGCCTGTCCGTGATATCCTGAAGCTGTGGGAGAAAGTCCTGGGGGAGCTGTCCCGGGACGATGAGAGCCTGGGGCGAGAGATCGACTGGGTGATCAAGCGGCGGCTTCTGGATCGTTACATGAAAGGCCGCCACCATGGAATCGACGACCCGGAAACGGCCATGCTCGACTACCAGTATCACGACGTGGACGAACGGCGGGGCCTCTACAATCTTCTTCTCCGGCAGGGAGGGCTGGAGCGGATTGCCAGTGACCGGGAGATTGAGGAGGCGATGGTGACCCCTCCCCGGACGACCCGGGCCAGGCTGCGGGGAGACCATATTCGGGCCGCCCTGGCGGAACATCGCTCCTTCACGGTGGACTGGACCTACATGAGGCTGAACGACTCTCCCCAGGAGACTTTTTTCTGGATGGATCCCTTTTGCGCCACGGAGCCCTGATGAAGCGGACAAACTCCATCGACATCTTTCTTCTGGTCCTCTGGGCGCTCCTTCTCGTGGTGGCTTCGGGAGGACGAGGAGGATTCCCTGGCATGAACGAAGGAGGCTTGCCCGGAGGAGATCCCTTTCATCCCGGGGGCGCCTTTCATCATCCCCGTCAGCGTGTTCCCCAGTCCCCTCGATTCACCCCCATCGCCCAGCCCTTTTCGGTGGTGCCGATCGGAGGCCCTCCCCTGGGACAGGTGTCGCTTCCTTCCGTGCCGAACCTTCCGGGGGCCTTCGGCCAGTCGTCGGCGGCCTTTGCACCGCCCCCTCCCACTAATGTGACTGTGGCGCCTCCCACGGTGCTTTTGATCCCCCAGGGAGGGCTGGGCGTCTCCAGCACCAATGCCTTTATTCCCCCATCTCCCCAGATGCCCCCCGTGTCGGTGGCGGGTAACGCCCCCCAGGCGGCCCCCGGGCAGGGAACTTCCTATTTCGTTCCCTTTGCCCTGGGTCCCACCGCGATCCTCAATCAGTTCATCCAGCCACCCCTCGTGCCCTTTGGGCAGGTGGGAGTTCCTGCCCAGAACTATCTTCCGGGATTCTTTCTGGGCAATGCCAATCCCTTTAACCGCTCCTGCAACTACTACTACTTTGCCGGCTGCGGCGCCTCAGGGGGAGCGGTCACCGACTTCAACTTCTCTACCCGCTAAGTCCTTTATATTTTCTCCCAAGCCCTCAAGAAATGGATGAATCAGCTCCGGAGCCGTTCTTGTTTTTTGAATGAGGCGTCCGTATCGGAATGGGAAGAGTTCGGAGAGCGATTCTGTCATGGCAAGCGGGGAGATGCTTCGTCTCTTGCCAGGGCAAGAAAGAGGCCTCCAGAGGCCCCCATGAAAGCCACAAGGCCCATGCTGGCAAGACTCTCCCCGATGTTCCAGAGATGCGCTTCGATGGGCCAGAGGAGAAGGGAGAAAAGGGCCGCCAGAATTTCGAAGAGGGCGAATCCCCGGCTTCTCATCTCAGAGGGCCAGAGTGCGGCTCCCCGGACCTTGAGGCCAACGGTGGCAAAGGCTTCTCCCGCTCCCCACAGGATCATCGCCGCCATGTATCCGGCCGGCAGAACATGGGAGGGAGACAAAAGTAGCGCCGACACAGGGAGAAGAAGGGCTGACAGAAGAAAGAGGGTTCGGGGTGAGCCCGAGAGGATCTTTCTGGCAATCAGCAGATTGCCGACGATGGTGGCCAGGCTCGAAAGAAGGAATCCGGTGGCGGTGATGGTAAAGCGTCCCTCGGTCGGGGCGAATCGGAACATGAGAAGTGTGGCGGGAAGAAGTCCGGCCCGGAGAAGAAGTCCGCCCAGAAAATAGCGGCGTATGGGAGAAAGGGCCAGACGGGATTGGATCGCGGGAGAGAAGAAGGGCTCATTCGAGAGAGGGCGGTCGGTGGCGGGGCCGGATGCGACGACCTTTTGGGCCTGGGCGGTGGCGATGACGGAAAAGATGATGCACAGCAGTCCCGGAAGGGCCGAGAGCGCGATCATGGAAGAGATCGAGAGCGAACCGGCAAGGACGAGGGCCGCCATCGGTCCCAGGAATCCCCCGGTCTGGTCGAGCGCGCGGACAGTTCCGAAGGCGCTGGCGTGGAGGGAGGAGGGCAAGGCTTCGGTAAGAAGCGTATCCCGAGCCGGTCCCCGAAGTCCCTTGCCGAACCAGGAGAGGCATTTGAGAAGGACGATCTCCCCGCTGGATGTTGCCAGGGAAAACAGGACCGTGGCCACGATCGTGGTCCCATAGCCCGCCCGGACGAGAAGCGATTGGCCCCTTGGTGAGGTTCCAAGACGACCGGAGAGGAAGAAACCGCCGATTCGGGCCAGGTCTGCGAGGGATTCCATGACGGCGGCCGAGACAGCGGTTCCGCCCAAGACCAGCAGGAGGCCCGGGAGCAGAACATGCGCAAGCTCGTAGGTCATGTCGGCAAAGAGGCTCGTGAGACCGAACAGAAGGGGAAGGGAGTTCCTGCGGGGAGCGGATTCTCTCGGGAAAGTCATGGGGCAGGGACCTTGGGACGTTGGGAGCTTCGTCTCCAGGACAGGAGAAGGAGCGCTCCCAGGATCAGAAGGAGACTCTCCCCGGCCGAGCGAGCGGCCGCCNNCGCCGAGCCCTTCCAGGGAGAGGCCAGAAGCCCCAGGGCAATCGACAGCGTCGCCTGAAGATGGATAGAGCCCCACAGGATCGAATGGCCCTCCGACAGGCTTCGCTTTTTGAGAAAGTGGAGGAGAGTGAGAAGTTCGGGGGCTTCCGTGGCCAAGGGGGCCAAAATGAGGGCAACCCAGAACGGGGAGATCCCTTGGGCGGACCTGAGGTGATCGATCCCGACCAGGAAGAGTTGGCTTCCTCCGCCCATCAGGAGGGATCCCCCAACGACGGAAATGGCGTCGAAAGGTCCCCAGGGGGAGCCGGATTCAGGCACTTCCTGGGGAGCCTCGTCCTCGGGAGTCGCCAACAGTCCCCAGAGGTAAATTCCCGCCAGAAAGAGGGCAAGGGGAAGACGAAAGAGCAGGGAGTGGCCGAAGAGGAAAAGGGCCAGAGCCAGTCCTGAGAGAAGGAGCGGAATCTCCCGTGCAAGGATCCGATTCTCTCGGGGCTTCAGGAAAAAGGCCAGGGGAACCAGAAAAAGAAGAAGAAAGAGCGGGGGGCCAAAAAGGGCTCCGGTTCCGGCCTCCACCCGCGACTTGCCGGACCCCGGAGTCAGGAAGGCAATGAGCGGCAACAGGAGTTCCGGGAGGGAGAGAGAAAGATTGCCCAGAATTCTGAGCCCTCGACTCTTGTTGTTGAAGAAGCGGAGGACGGTCCGCTCCAGGGAGCGGGTGAACAGGGTGGAGCCCGCCACGATCAGGAAGAATCCTCCGGCGAGCAAAACGAGTGGGGTCTGTGGCATTTCGGTCAAAGGCCGGGGAAAGTTGAAGAATTCATGTCTTTTTCCTGAAGAGGTGAAGAGGCGGAATGGGTCTTTGAGATTCCTGCGGGGATTTTACCCTAAATGTTGAAGGGTATTCCAGTTATTTTGGCGTAAAGCCCCCCTTCTCTTCCTTCTTCCGGCTGTTATTGTTCATGGGTCGTCTTTGGGTTTTTTCTGAGTTCTTCCCGGAGCCTTTCCAGCTCCTTCCGGTAACGCTCTCCGTCGCCAAAATCAAAAAAATACCGGTACCTGTCATGAGTCCCAAGAATTTTTCGGGCATGCTTGATGGGGCAAAAATACTGCTCCGTCCGGGAGGCCACCTCACGGGCATAGGCGACAAGGCCATTGGCATATCCGCAATAGTTGCAGTTGAACTGTTCGATAAAGTTCAGATAGGGCAACCCTCCGCGATCGAGGACGATGAAGTCCGACCTGCGGACACGCGGTATTCCGTATGCCTTGAAGCACACGGCCTGATAGAGCATGATCCACAGATCGAGAAGGGCAAGGGGAATGTAAAGGGAGTAGATGACGGGGGCGACAAGGAGGCTCGTGATCGGTGTTGAGGCCAAAAAGGCGACAATCCCCTGTCGTATTTGGCGGTTGACTCGCTCCATATTCTCTTCAAAGAGGACCTTCTTTTCTTCAATGCGATACTGAAAGTCCTTTTGTCTGCTCTTCAGCTCTGAGGCAAGAGCCGCTTCGAGCTCCTGTTCTGCCTGAGCCAGCTTTTCCATGAGTCCACTGATGTGCTTATCCACAGATGCCCCTTTAGATTGCGGTGACTTCCCCGATCGTCTCTTTTGATGTGAAGAGGCGGCGTTGTCTCTCGCCCATGGCAAATATTTTGATGCGAGCGCTGCTATCGGAGAATTTGTACGGATCCATAGACTCTCATGGAGGTGTTCCGGGGTGGCATGTTTTGTTCGGAATCGAGAGACAAGAGAGCTTGGGACGCTCCTCTCGTTGTTTTATGAGGGGCGAGAAGTGCCGGGATGAATCTGGCTTTTCTCATGGCCCACATGTTGCAACACTGTCGAAGGATCGTTGATGGGGCTTCCCTGAAAGGAGAATTTCGTCAAGGGGATTATGGCATTTTGCGTGTGATGGCGCCTGTCATGGCCAGATTGGGGCTTTACCCAGCCATGCGTTTGTCTTGGAAATGGAAGATTGGAGGCGGCGGGCGGGATTGAACCGCCGTATAAAGGTTTTGCAGACCTCTGCCTTACCGCTTGGCTACGCCGCCGAAGTAGGGTTTGAAAGCCACATTCTAGCAGAGGCTCCCTGATTCGGCAAGGGCGATTCGGAGAGTTGAGAGAGATTGTCGAGGGGGGATCTAGACTTTCGGTCTTTCCCGGAAAGTGTGGAATATGACGGAGCGAAGGTGTTCGCTCCGTCATGCGATGACTCCGGGTTCTGATGGCTAGCTGGTCCCTTTCGCCTCCATGTCAGTGTTTCGAACCAGTACGACCTGAGAGGCCTCCACGACCATCACATCTCCGGAGGGGTTTTGAACAAGCCGTGAATATTCCAGGCGGAGGGAGGTCAATGGATACAAGCTTTTCACCATGGGTCCCTGAAAAATGGACAGGAGCGACGTATTTGGAAAGAAGACATGTGTGAGCTGGGGGGCCGTCCCGTTGCTGGTGAGGGTCCACCAATCCTGGTCGGAGATTTGCAGGGGGTTGCTGAAGATCGGATTGTTGGTCTCACAGACGGAGTGGACGCTTGAACTTTTGATCCCCCCTGTCAGTGAGGCGGGAGGATGGGTGACCATTGTCTTGAGGGCGCGGATCAAGAGTTTTTGCTTGGCCCGGTTCTCCTTTTTGGCAAGAAAAATCTTCAAGGCCTCCCGGGAGGAAAGCGCTTCTTTGGCAGCATCGGGACCGAAGGTCTTCAGAAAGATCTTGAATGCCATTTGTCCAACGGCAATGGTTCCCTTAGGGTTGCCGGCAATGGTGTCGATGGCAGGAATGCCTACATTAACCATGGAAAGAACAACGAATCCCTCCCACGTTCCATCGAGGATATGAATTTCGGTGAAGCATGTGGGAGTTTCTCCTGCAATGCGGACACTGTGATCGCCTGTCAGAGGGAAGACGGAGCGGATCCACCCGGCGGCATTTCCCACGGGAATCCTTTCGAGGAGGAGTCCCTGAGTATTCAGAACGGCAAGGCCCGGGCCATCGATAAATGACAAGGGCAAAATGTTGAGTTTGGTCTCTGTTTGAACCTGCGTGCCTGTATAGGTGGTGACGCTTGTCAGTGTCGGCCGTTGCCGGATCGCAACAGTTGTCCACACCAAATCCGTGGCTGGGTCAACCGTCAGGTTGAAGTTGCCATTTTGCGGGGGAGCTCCGACAGGGAAGGGACCCTTCACTTTTCCGTTAGGCAAGAGATGGTACAGGACAAGAAGGGAGTGCATGGTTTCCCGTCTTCGGCTTGCGGAGAGCACCGATGGATAAAAGATCCCATCTTCGTTGTCTCGGGCAATCTCAAGAGGAGAAGTCGTCCAGTTTGATCGGAGGGGGAGCCGCTTGAGGCGAAGACGGTGTTTTCTGGAATCATAAATGGCAATGGTTCGTTGATGGCGAGAGAGGGTCGAGGGAAAGATGTAGACACGTCCTCGGCTGTCGGCCACCATTGACTTGAAGGTTGGCTGGAAGTGGAGCGGCAGGGATTGTGACCAAAGAGTCTGTCCGGTCGTCACATCAAGTTCCTGAAGAAGGAATCCGGAGGAGGAGGTCCGAAGGATCATAAAGGAGTGTTTGCCAGGAACGCCCGCGGCCGATACCACATCTCCATCTGGAAAGCTCACGGTTTCAAGATGGATCTGATTTTTGTCTTTGATGGCCGAGTGTCCGCCCAGAACACCTTGATTAAAGGCGTCTTCAAGCGAGGCACACGAAGAAAGAAGAAGTAAGAGTATTGCGGAAATGACGGGAATTCCACGCATCATTTTGTCTCCTTGGGATGTTTCTACCATTTTGTCGTGTTATTGAGTTTGCCATGACATTGTAGAGAAGGGATAGGTTCGATAATTTATTTAGATACTTAATTATTGTTTATAAATTGATTGAAATTTTATCATTTAACAATTTTAAATTTCAAATGAAAGTTTTTTTAATTATTTTTTAAATATTATATGTTTTTATGTGGACTGCTCGTTATCGATCAAGCAGGGGAAGGGAAAAAATAAGAAAGATTGGGGCGTTAGAGGTGTTGTAAGGGAAGAAGTCGGTGGGGAAGGGAAGCACAGGAATGTCGGGGGCTTGAGGCGGGATGGGGAGCCGCCTGTTTTGACAGATCCTCTTGATTGCCGATTGGATCAAGTGTCAGGGGCGGGGGAAGGATAGGGCAGTGAGAGAATGACGCGAAAACAGAATTCTGCCAGTTCGATGTGTCGAAGAGCGTCATCGAGAGTGTTCCCCCAGACGGTGGTGCCATGATGGCGAATGAGCAGAACGGGGAGGGGGGCCGGAGTGTTTCTGAGACGGTTCTCGATATCTCTCGCAATCCGGTCGACGGAGGGATCATTGTCGAAAATGGGAATCGGCGGGGCCTCTTCCGGAAGGGGGAAGCCCATTCCTTTGATGACCTCGAGGGGAGGGAGAGGGAGCGCTGTCTTTCCTCGGAGGGAGGCCAGAATGGCCTCAGGGGTATGGACGTGGATCACCGCGCCCGCCTGAGGGAAGAGTGTGTAGAGAACCCGGTGAATGGCTGTTTCGGCCGACGGCTTTCTGTTTCCCCCGTCGAGGGGCGCTCCCTCCCCGTCAAGTTCGAGAATATCTTCCCCCCGGATTCGCCCCTTGTTCGCCCCGCTGGGAGTGATGAGGATTCGCCCCGCGCTTCGGAGGGAGAGATTCCCTCCGGTTCCTTCCATCCAGCCTTTTCGGTAAAGATGTCGGGAAAGGCTGGCAAGGGCGATCTTCTGCTCGGTCATGGTCACTGGTCTCTTAGGCCTTTTTATGAAGTTCGAGATAGTTCGAAATATCGAAGAATGTCTCGAATGGAATGTATGTTCTCCCCTCCTCTTCGAGTTTCTTGGCAAGGAGGCTTCGGGCAAAGACGAGGCTTCCCAGCCGCGCCATGGAAAAGTCCGTCACGGAATCCCCCACAACGATCCGTGTGGGGACATCGAAGGAGTAAATAATCCCGGGCTTATAGACGAGTTCGTCATGGTCGGCATACGGGGAGGTGACCTTGAGGAATGGCCCCGAAAGATCGACCTTTGCGGCCACAATGCGTTCGATCCGGCTTCTGTAGGGAGCAAGGCGGGCATTGACCAGGGGTTCGATGCTTCCGGAGAGGACGACCAAAGGGATTCCCAGATGTTCGAGAGTGTTCAGGAACTCTTCAAATCCTGGCCTCAGAGGAGCTTCTCGCATGCGCCGCTCCATGGCGGGAAAGGCGGAAGAGGGAATGGTTTCAAGGACGGCGGGGACTCCTTCCCGGAGGGTGATCTCGCCGGAGAGCAGTCGGGGAATCATCCGGCTTGAGGCCTCGGGGGCAAACTCTCTCATCAGCAGGGAGAAGGTCTCCTCCTGGGTGATGGTTCCATCGAAGTCGGAGAAAATGATGGCCCGGGGCGCGTGAGCTAGGTTCCCCATTTAAGCACCGCCGACTTGAGAGGACCGTCAGGAATGGCCTCAGGAGAAAAGGAATCTTTGTCACACCAGCGTTTCCAGGCCTCATGAAAGGCCCGAACCCCGGCGGCCGGACCCTGGGGATGGTCCATGATCCCGGTACCGGCATTGAGAATGATCTCTCGGTTGCCATCCGGAAGGAATCGGGGGAGGGCCCCCGGGTGAACCCCTGCCGAGGGGACCGGTCCGAGACCCCCTCGCCTGAGCGTCTCCCGTATGTTTGTTTCGGTCTCCGACGAGATGGGGAGATTCCCGGCGCTTGTGGGATAGAGAACGGCATCGGCTCCCCCGTGGACCATCAGGGTGCCGAGAAGGACGCTCATGTCAAATCCGTAATCAGGGGAGCCCCCCAGCGCCCCGGCCATGGCCGGGTGGGCAAAGATCGGCAGATTGGTGTCGGGATGGGAGGCGAGTGCCTCCATGACGGAGAGCCCATAGGCAAAGGGGGAGAGGAGATAGGCATTGGCTCCGGCATCCCGAAGCCTTCTTGCCGAGTCGATAAGGGTGTCGGCCCGGCCCGAGAGCGTCACGGCGTAGAGCATGGTGCGCTTTTGGGTTCGCTCGATCTCGTCAAGAACCGGTCGGCAAGCCTTGATCCGGGAGAGGGCTGTCGATGCGGGGGTGTCCGGGAGAATTTCATCGTCCTTGATCAGATCGAGTCCGGCTTCGCCGACCTCCCGAAGGATTCGGGCCAGCTCGTCGGGGGAGAGGCCCAACGCCGGTTTGAAGATTGCCATGAAGAGAGGGCGGCCGGAGACCTTTGCCAGGCGGGAGATCCCCTCGAAGCCCCATCGCCCCCGGGTCCCATAGTTGGAGGGAAGATCGAGCTTCCGAATTTTGGCCGGACCCGCCAGGGAATATTTTCCTAGAACCATCACCAAAAGAGATCCCAAATCTCCAGAAACATTGCGGAGGGGATACCCGACCCAGGCCTGTCCCCTGCCATCGGGAAGAACCTCGAAAGACTCCAGGATCCCCTGGTAATCGCCAATCTGTTTAGCCATGCCGGGGGAGAGGGAGCCGACTGTTTGTCCAAGGGCGAGGATCTGACCCTGCCGTTTTGGGTCGACCCCTTGGGGAAACTCGTAGAGGACCCGGATTCTTCTGTCCGGAGAGGAGGACGGTGATGTCATGCGAAGGCGGAAGAGAGGGGGCGTCCCGTATAGAGGGGAACCCAGCCCTCCCGGGAGGTAAAATATCGGACGGCTTTAATGCGGCGCGAAGGCGTTAGCCGGAACCAGTGTTCGGCTCCTCGAGGGACGTTGATGTAGTCCCCGCTTTCGACGAGAAGCTCCACCTGATCCCCGTCAGCAAGGACAAAGCCGAAGATCCCCTCGCCTTCCACGATGTAGCGGATCTCGTCATCGTCGTGGGTGTGACAGGAGCGAAATTTTTCTTCGAGAGCGGAGAGTCCCGGGAGATCGGGGTCGAGCACGATGAGATCCTGTGTCTGGTAGCCCAGAGTTTTTTTCAGGTCGTCAAAGCGAGGGAGGAATGAGCTCAGAACTTCTTCCTGTTCCGAAGGGGTCAATCGCGGTTTGCCCAAGAGATCTTTGAGGGGCTGAGTCTCCGGAACCGGCCACGCATCAAGCTTAACGCCAATAGGAGTAAGGATCTTGGCGATTTCCGGCAGTGTTGTGATCTGACGCTTGTCGGTGCAAAAAAGAATGGCCATGGGTTGCGATCCTTATTGACGGCTAAAAAACGCGGTAGAACCACCCTGAGATGGAGCTCGACAGCCAGATGACGAGAAAGACCGGCCCGAGTTTCGAGTGGAATCGTCCCAGTGGGTGTCCTTTTTTTCTAAGGACTCCCAGGATGGCAAGAAGGACGAAGAGCCAGAGAGCTCCCTGGGCGGTGATGAGATGGAACCAGTCCAATGCCGGAGGGACCGGGTGAAAGCGGATGCGCCCCTGAATTCGTTCGTATTCCATGATGGCCGTTCCCGTCACGTCACAGGTGAACCCTGCCAGTGCTGCAAAGATATGACCTCGACGAATCCGGATAAAGTCTGAGGTTTGGGGTCCGGAAAAAAAGGAGCCAAGCCATCGACCGGTGGGGGCTCCGTAACGGGTTCGTATAAACAGGGCTGTCAGATATCCGGTGAGTGCGAGATAGATCAGAAGAGACATGGAGATGACATAGGGATTCACGGGGGCCTCAAACGGGTTGGGGTGACAATCTTTCCCTCCTAGTTTATCAGCCTCCTCCGGTTGAAGTCATCCTGCTGTGGGGGGAGACGGAGGCGATTCTTCTCGAGGGGAGCGTTCGAAGAGAAAGATCGGTCCCAAGAGAATGAGTGCAGCCACCGCGACTGCGGCATAGACATCGGAAAAGGAGAGGAAGAGGGCCTGAGAGGAGACTTCTTTTTCAATGAGCCCCATGGCGAGACGAGACGCTTCCCCCGGCGAAATTCCAAGGGAGGAGAGATGAGCGATGATCGTTTGCCGGGTCTGGCCCGTCTGAACCCTGTTGGCGGTAAGGTTAGCGGTGGTGAGGTAGGCCTGGTGGATCTGTTGGGATCGTTGAAGAAGTGTCGCAAGAAGAGCGATTCCGATGGATCCTCCCAACTGGCCGATCATGCCGGAAACGGCAGCGCCTGTGGCGAGCATCCGTCGAGGAAGCGTGGCCAGCGACATGGTCATGAGGGGGGGAAAGAGAAAAGCAAGTCCGATGCCGCGGAAAATGTTTGGCCAGAGGAATGAATGGGGGTTGGCTGTGGGGCCGATGTGGCCATATCCCCAGAGCGCGATCTCGATCACGATGACGCCGGGAACCATAATCGCCCACACCGGAACCTTGCCCATCAAGGATCCGGAGATCATGGTGGCAAAAGTAAAAGAGATGATACTTTGGAGGAGGACAAATCCTGTTTCGAGGGGATCCCAGGAGAAGAGCTCCTCCCCCATCAGGGGAATTGTAAAGAGTGTTCCGAAGTAGACGGATCCCAGCAAGGCATAACCGGCCGATCCTGCCCAGAGGGATCGATTCTTCAGCACTCTCAGGTCGAGAAGGGGGTGTCTGGCGGTGAGCTCGCGGATCACAAAGAGGCTCAGAAAGAGCGCTCCGGAAAGGGCCGCGATCCGAATGGCCGGAGAGGAGAACCAGTCATAGCGTTGACCGTTTTCCAGGGCGAACTGGATTCCGGGAATGGCTCCCACAAGAAGAATAACTCCGGGAAGGTCAAAAGGTTCATCCGAGACGGAATGATGAGAGTCGGGAACATAGCGATAGGAGAGGTAGGTGAGAAAGATTCCTGTGGGAACGTTGATGAAGAAAATCCATGGCCATGAATGATTGTAAATGAGGTAGCCCCCCACGACCGGACCGAGGGCCGGTCCCAGACTCACGCCAATGCCGAAGACCGCATTGGCCATGGCGACTTTTTCCGGAGGAAAGGCATCAATGATAAGAGTCTGACTCGTCGCAAAAAAGGCCGCTCCCGACATTCCCTGAAGAAGCCGGAAAAGCACCAGAGGAAGGAGGTCCCGAGAGAGTCCGCATAAAAGGGAAAAGAGGGTAAAGAGGATGATTGACAGGGTGAAGTATCGTCTCCGGCCGAATCGATCGGAGAGGTATCGGGTCATCGGGATCATGAGAACATTGCCGATGGTGTAGGCGGTGATGACCCAGGCGATCCCGTCGATGGTGGTATCGAGTCCCCCCATCATGTTGGGCAGGCCCACGTTAACGACTGTGGAGTCAAGGGTCTCCAGGACAGTGGCCCCGACTGCGGCCGTGATGACCAGTCGGGGATTGCTTAGGGGAGGAATGTCCGCGCTTCGCTCGACCGGGGCTCCGGGTTCCATCGTTTACCGGATCTTGTGGGTGAGGACGACGGGAACAACTGACATGCCGATCCGCAAGCGATGGTCCGGGTCGGATCCGGGGTCGATCAGGATCTTGACCGGTACACGCTGGACTACCTTTGTGAAGTTGCCGGTGGCATTTTCCGGGGGCAGGAGAGAGAGGACGGCTCCTGTCGATTGGGCAATACTGTCGACGTGTCCATGAAAGGTCTGTCCGGGAAGGGCATCGACCTTGATGGTGACAGGGTCACCCTGCCGAATGCCATGAAGATCTGTTTCCTTGTAGTTGGCGACAACCCACATGTTGAAGGGAACGACATATCCCACAATCTGGCCGGGGGTCAGATACGTTCCCAGCTCAATTGTCTTTCCTGTGATTCGGCCATCGACGGGGGCTAGGACCTTGGTATATCGAAGGTTGATGGAGTCGATGGCAAGAACTGCCTCATCGCGATGGATCGTCTCTTTCAGGACCTTCATGGCTTCTGTGTCGGCTTTGGTTTGAGCCTGAGCCATTTGGTACGCGGACATGTCCTTGTCGAGCCGCGATGCCGTGGCAAAGGCTTTCTTGGAAAGGTTCAATGTTCGTCGGCTCTCCCGTTTTGCCAGATCGGAGTTGGCCCGATCCCGCTCGATCGTGGCGGAGAGGACCTTTAGTTGCGCCATATCTCGGGCAAGGGCTGCTTGGTCTTTGTCATAGGTGGACTGGAAAAGTCGGGAGTCAATTTCAATCAGGACATCTCCGGCATGGACAACTTGGTTGTCCTTTATGAGAACCCGGGCGACCGGACCTGCAATTCGGGAAGTGATCGGGTCGAGGTGGCCTGTTATCTGGGCGTCATCGGTGGAGATGTGGCTTCGGGTGTAAGAGGCGTAAAGGGCTGAGGCGCTCCCGATTCCAATGACTGTAGCGACAGTTGCGATCAATGCCTGTTTTTTCATGAGGGGCCGGAGTTCCTTGCTCTACTGTGACAGTTTGTTTTGAAAGTGAGGTGAATTAATTAATTAATAAATTAATTCACCGGTGATCTGGGGTCAAGTCTGGCCTTCGTGTTTTTGGCAGTGGGGGTAAAAGTGGAGATGGCTGGAGAGTTTTTTCCTGACGTTGTATTCTTCCTGAGTCCGTGAAGTTTTCTTTTTCCCGAGCCAGGAGGGTAATGCAGTGAAAAAATGGCCGATTCCGATTGAGGTATCATTTCGGACATTTGTCGCGATTACCTTTGCCGGCTCAATATTTTTTCATGTTGTTGGCTTGGGTCTCCACTCCTACCTTAATGGCCAGAAAAAGGCGCTCATCGGAAAGATTGAGTCATTGGCCGAAGCGGAAAGCCAAGTTTCGGAAATCGATGCGAGCCTGTCAGCATTTCATGAGGAGCTCCTTCGGAGTCTTGCGGAAGGAAGATCCCAAGGCGGAGAACGGAGAAAGCTTCTCATTCAGGCTCGACTGATCAGGGTTCTGATACAAAATCTTGGCCAGCTTGATGGTCGGAATCATACCCGTCTGCCTGCGGGATGGGCCAGTCTTGAGAAAAACGGGATTGCCTGCCTTAGACATCCTTTGCCAGAAGGCAGCCCCTGTCTTCAACAGCTTCTTTCTCAGGTCGGAGCCTTTCAGCTCCATGTCATTGACTCCCGGAGAAATGAAGTCCGTCGTCTCTCCCTAGTTGAACATCGTCAGCTCCACCTTGAGCATCTCGATACATGGCTCTATTGGGGATCGACCGTTTTGGGACTCCTTTTTATGGCGATGGGATGGCGGAACGTCGTTCTCCAGGTGGGGGAGCCGATCAAGGATGTCGCCGGGTACCTCCAAAGCTTTGATGAGAGCATTCCTAAAAAATCTCCCCCTTTGATTCCGCCACTCTTTTCCATTCGTGAGCTGTCGATCCTTCTTAAAAACATGACGCGAATTTACAGGGATCCTCTCACAGGAACATTGGTCAGGCGCGCCATCATAAAGATTCTTGCCCGGGAGATGGTTCGCGCTGAAAAGGAAGGATTTTCTCTGGCGGTGGCTATCTTCGATATTGATGAATTCAAGGAGTATAACAATCACTACGGACATGTAGCCGGAGATGCACTCCTGCAAAGTGTCTCCACCCGTATTCAGGGGAAGCTCGTGGAAGGTGAGTTCTTGGGGCGATGGGGAGGGGAGGAGTTTCTTGTGGTATCTCCCCGAATCACTCCTGAGGCCGTATTGAATCATTATGCCGAAATCAGGGGATTTGTGTCTTGCTCCAACCAAGTGGCGACGGGAGAAAGCGTTCTGGTGACTGTTTCTGTTGGGGTGGCCATCCGTGTGCCGGGGCAGACTGAGGATGACTTGATCAGACTGGCCGAAGGGGCCCTTGCACAGGCAAAGCAAGAAGGGAGGAATTGTCTGGCTGTGGTGCCTCATAAGGAAGCATGAACATTCGCCCGCGTATTCCCCTCCTTAGGCTGTCAGCCAAGAGGGGTTCATTTCCCTCCCAATCGTGTAGTGACGACTATTAACATTGTTTGTATGTTTTACTATTATTGAATCATTAAAATGTTTCAGGAGATGGATCCAAACCATATTGGTACTCAAGGAGAGAGAAATGGTGACCCATGGGGGAATGAATCCTGACGTCCGGGAGGTTGTAAGGGAACGCTATGGAAAGATAGCCCGGGATATGGAGGGGGGAGGTTGCTGTACTCCCAGGAGTTCCTGCTGCTCTTCGGGTGAGAAGCTCGAGGGCCTTTCACTAAAGCTTGGCTATTCTCCGGAGGAGCTCCAGTCCTTACCGGAAGGGGCCGATCTTGGGCTCGGGTGCGGGGCACCGTTGCGTGAAGCTTGTGTGGGGGAGGAAATGACAGTCCTCGATTTAGGCTCCGGGGCAGGCATCGATGTTTTTATGGTGGGAAGGCTCGTCGGCAAAAATGGTCGTGCGATCGGTGTTGATATGACCCCTGAGATGGTCAGTCGTGCTCGCAAGGGAGCCCGGGAAGGGAATTTGAAGAATGTTGAGTTTCGTTTGGGAGAAATCGAAAATCTCCCGGTGGCGGACGCTTCAGTCGATATCATCATATCAAACTGTGTGGTCAACCTCTCTCCTGATAAAGCCCGCGTCTTTTCAGAGGCTTTTAGGGTCCTTCGTCCTGGGGGGAGAATGGTTATATCGAATGTTGTGGCTCGCTTTGAGCTTCCTGATGAGGTCAGGCAAAACCCGGAGCTGTATTCCGGTTGCATGGCCGGGGGCTCAGACCCCGGAAGTCGTCGAGGGACTGATGAAAAGCGCGGGGTTTCAGGAGATAAAAATAGATTTGAGAGAGGAAAGCCGGAGCTTTATTGCATCCTGGGCGCCAGGAAGCAATATGGCCGATTGTGTTGTGTCTGCGGTAATCTCAGGTCAAAGACCTTCGGAGGTTCATTGAATTTTTTAAGTTTCCGCCTTCGATGAATAAAGAATTTTTCGGCAGATGTCAGCCAAGTATTTCACATCGGTAATAAGATTGGAGGCCTCTTCCTGTGTCGGAGGGAGTGTTTCTCTGGCGGAGAAGGGATCTCCGAAGGTCATGAAATCGCCTCCCCCTATTGATGAGATATCTTGCGCTGAGTTTTTTTCTCCCAAGAGTTGCTGGAGTTTTGTCCAGTCAGTGGTTGCCGGGAAGGGAATCTTGTCCTTTGATGAAAGGAGTAAGGGGCCGGGCTGTTGAAACCTGTTTCGTTCAATCCCCGAGAAAAGCAAAAGGGCCTGAGCAAGAAAGTCGAGAGCTTCATTCCCCTCCCGGATAGCATCGCCCCAATCCTCCTTTGAGAGGAAAAGTTCTGCAGATCGTATTCTTGTGCCCGCATTCCAAAGATTGCGAGTGGCCAGGCTCTCCTTTCTCTTCTCCAGGCGGCTCATTGGGAACGATATCCTACGATGACGGCTTCTGCACCTTCCGCAAACAGGTTGATTTCGGACTTCATGCCCACTGTTCTAAAGGCCTCGACAATTTCTTCCGGGCGCAGAAGATGGTTGCCCTGCACATGCTCTCCAAGATTTTGAACGGCAAGGGGTCGACGGCGGGGTTCCCGGAGATCTTGAATCTTTTGAGGCCAAGCCGGCTCCCAAATAACAACGGCTCCGTCCGGGTTCAAATGTTCCTTTAAAATTCGGAAAACGGTTTCCTTTTCATCCCAGACATGATGGAGTGCTCGGTTCATTGCGATAATGTCCGCACCCCCTTCCTGAGAAAAGGTCTTGATGTCTCCCACATGAAAGCTGAGCCGGCGGTCGAGTCCTTCTTTATGTGCAAGATTTTGCGCCCGCCGGACATTTTCTTCAAATCCGTCAAGGCCGATTCCTTGAATGTTTTGACAGCGTCTGGTGAGGGAGCGAAGATACCAGCCGTTCCCACAGCCCAGATCCACGACTGTTCCCCCCCTTTGGTCAATATCGGAAAATATCTTGAGGGAAGGGCAAATCTCCTTTTCAAAGATTCCTGAAAAGCTTGCTTCCAGCATGGCGCCGAACCATGGGAGAATATTTTTGCGTTCGGTAAGAACCTTTTCTCCCGGTCGCTCGCCGGTCAACATGAGTTCTGCCGCGCGATCGGCCATATGCGAAGACAAAAGTGCTCCAATCGGAATGTTAAACTGTGTTTCCGGATGGGAGGGACGCATCAAATCACCAGAAAGAGTCAGCTTGTAATAGTCACCGGCAAGATCAAGGTATCCGAATGCGTAAGCCGCTTCAGCCCAGCGGCGGACATAGAGAGAGTCCATAGCCGTTTCCTTGGATAGGGCATCGATGGTCCCCTCGCCTAGAAGATGGAGTGCTTCAAAAAGATTGCTGACAATTCCGATAAAGGCGACGTTGAGACTCATGACGCCTTGAGACTGCATTCGAAGCTGGCGAGCAATCTCTTGAATTGAGGAGGGGGAAGGGGGTAATTCAGCCATAGGGGCAGGCCTCCTTAAGACGGTGTCTGAAGTTTTTTCCCATTTTAGCACGAGGGATGCGGCCTCGTCAGTGGACTGGAGTCCATCGAGAGATATGTTTGACTCGCACGTGGTTGTTTGAGTATGATGTTGCGAAATTTGTGTGACAGGATCCGGAAGTAAGGCGTCCGGACATATCGCCCCAAGACCCCCAAAAGGAGTCAGACGAGAATGAAGCTTTACGAGCACGAGGCCCTTGGCGCAATTTTCAAAAAATACAAAATACCAGTTCCTCGTTATATCTTTGCGACGGACATGAACGATGCCGTCAATCAGTTTGTTGAAAAGGAGCCCGGCGTTGTCGTTAAGTCGATGGTTCTCGTCGGAAAAAGAGGAAAGGCTGGCGCCGTTAAGGTTGTTTCTGACAAGGCAAAGGTCCCGGATGTCGTGAGGGATCTGGCAACCCGCGAGGTTTATGGAGAAAAGTCTATTGGAGCGCTGGTCGAAGAAAAGTTGGATATCGAAAAGGAATTCTATCTCTCTGTGACCTACTCGACAAAGGATAGGGCCCCGGCAATCATATTCAGTGAGCACGGCGGGATGGATGTTGAAGAGATCGATCCCAAGCTGATTCATACTCATGTTATTTCTGATGTTCGCTCTGTCTATCCTTATCAGATCAGGCAGTTCCTGACGGGGATTGGTTTTTCGGACAAGGATCTTCTTCGTCCCCTCTCGGAGGTGATTGTCAACGTATATCACGCCTTTGTCGGTGCCGAGTGCCGCCTGCTTGAAATTAATCCTCTGGTGGTGGCTCGCTCCGGTGATAAGCGAAAGATTGTAGCCGCCGACGCAGTCGTTATCCTCGATGATGATGCCTCGGTCAACCCTGCCGTTGTCTATGGAGCAAGAAGTGCCCAGGGACGTCCGATGACTCAGCGGGAGCAAGATGCAATTCTGATCGATCAGGGGGACCACCGCGGGAAGGCGGGATCCTATGTGGAGCTTGAAGGTGATATCGCGATGATGACCTTCGGGGGCGGCGGATCGACCGTTACGGCCGAGACGGCGATTGAAGCGGGCTTGCGAATTGCCAACCTGACCGACATTGGGGGCAATCCTCCGGCTGAAAAAATGTACAGGATTTCCCGTATCATTCTGTCGAAACCAGGTATCAAGGGGGTCCTTGTTTGCGGGGGGACGGCAAGCAATACAAGGATCGATGTGACGCTCGGTGAAGGGCTTGCAAAAGCGCTCGATGACATGAATGCCGAAGGAAAGCTCGACAAGAATCTCATTTGGGTGGTTCGCCGGTCTGGTCCTGAGTATGTTAAAGGCCTCAAGATGCTTCACGAATGTTTTGTGAGAAATGGCATTCGTGGGGAAATCTACGATTCGCAGCTTCCCATTACGGAAGCGCCGATCCGATTGAAGGAGCTTTTGATAAAGCATGCGGGATATAAGCCTGAGCAGATTGTCTAGGATCGTCACAGATTGGAGGATCAGACTTGAAGGGGACCGTTTATCTTAACGACAAGACAGGAATTGTGGTGATCGGCGCCACCGGACGGGAAGCGTCCCAGGTGATCAAGGAGTCCGAAGCTCTTTACCCAGGGATTGTCAAAGCCGGAATTACGCCAGGGAAGGGTGGAAGTACAGAACTCCCTGTTCCGGTTTTTGATACCTTGGCTGAAGCAGTAAAAGATCCGAAGGTGGGAAAACTTCTCAATACGGCACTCATCTATGTTCCTCCCGTCTCGGTTCTTGATGCCGTCATGGAGTGTCTCGACAATGGTATCAAGGTCCTGTATATTATCACCGAGCACGTGCCGATTCGGGACTCTCAGATTATTTATCAGGAAAAAGAACGTCGTGGTGCCATAATCGTTGGCGGAACGAGCTTAGGTTGTTTCGTTCCCTCCGTCGGTCGAATTGGGGCCATTGGCGGAAAAGATCCTTCCGTCGCCTTCAAGGATGGCGGCATTGTCGTCATTTCAAAGAGTGGCGGTCTGACCGTGACGACTGCAGAGATGTTCAAGCGCCGTGGATGGGGAACCTATATGGCTTTGGCTATCGGCGGTGACATCATCTCCAATACCACCTATGCAGATGTGCTGAAACAGATCAAGGGAGATCCGAAGGTCAAGGCTGTCGTGATGCTTGGAGAGCCCGGAGGGGCTTACGAAGAGCAGGTTGCCGACCTGATAACCTCAGGTGGCTTCGACAAGCCCGTTGCCGCATTTATTTCCGGAAGATTCCAGGAGAGGATGCCTGAGGGTGTAGCCTTTGGACATGCCGGTGCAATCGTGGAGCGGGGCATGGGGAAGGCTACCGATAAAATATCCCGCCTTGAAGCTGCCGGAAAGAAGTTTCCAGTGAAGGTCGCCTTCTACTATCACGATTTGGTGAAGGCGATCGAGTCGCTCGGCGTTCCTCGTGACTTTGAGGACAGTACTGCCGAGCACGTTAAGCCCCTATACTCAACGATCTAGGGGAACGCACGTCACAACGAATGGGGGTGAAGGCAAATGGCAGAAGAAAGATCGCAGATGGCAACCGGTCCTGCAATCATCGGGGGAATCGCGATTCTTGCAGGGCTTCTCTTTTACATCATCTTCCTCGGACGGGGAGCAGAAACAGCCAATCACATGACGGGATGGCTTCCTGGTTCTTCCACACATCTCTGGCCGTAATGCACTAATTCCCAATTCCTTATTCCGATTATAGCCCCTGCTCTCCCCACTCGATCGATGGGGAAAACAGGGGCTTTTTTTGTCGATGATTCCATGGCATAATATTAAGACGCAAATTCCAGATTCCCGATATCGTTCGATTTTGCGGAGATCCCAGAGGATTTCCGGGGCGACTCATCGTTTGAGCCGAAGGTCCTGCCCGGAGAAATCAGACCCATTCCCCCAAGGAGATTAAGCAATGGCGCTTAACCTGACACAAAAAATCTTTAAAGATCACTTGGTTTCCGGAGAAATGGTTGCCGGAAAGGAAGTCGCAATCCGTATCGATCAGACCCTGACACAGGATGCCACCGGAACCATGTCCTACCTTCAGTTTGAAGCCCTTGGACTTGACCGTGTAAAGACAGAGCTCTCGGTCTCCTACGTCGATCACAATATGCTCCAGACGGGATTTGAGAATGCGGACGACCATCGTTACCTTCAGACGGTTGCTGCCCGTTATGGAATTGTCTTCTCCCGCCCCGGGAATGGAATCTGCCATCAGGTTCACCTCGAACGATTCGGCAAGCCAGGAAAAACCCTTCTCGGATCCGACAGCCATACCCCCACTAACGGTGGCCTCGGTATGATTGCCATTGGCGCAGGTGGTCTCGATGTTGCCCTTGCTATGGGGGGAGAGCCTTTTTATACCGCCATGCCAAAGGTTGTTCTTGTGAAGCTGACCGGAAAGCTTCAGCCTTTTGTCTCAGCTAAGGATGTCATTCTAGAGCTTCTTCGTCGTCTGACAGTCAAGGGCGGTGTTGGCCGGATTTTCGAGTATGGTGGCGAAGGTGTGGCGAGCCTGTCGGTTCCGGAGCGCTCAACTATCACAAACATGGGCGCAGAGCTTGGAGCAACGACCTCAATCTTCCCCTCTGACGAGCAAACCCGGAAATATCTCAAAGCTCAGGGACGTGAAAATGATTATGTGGCCTTGGCCGCAGATCCCGGCGCAACCTACGATGAGACCGTCGAGATCGATCTGAACACCCTTGAGCCCCTGATCGCCCAGCCTCACTCCCCGGACAATGTCGTCAAGGTCCGTGAAATTGCGGGAATTCCTGTGAGCCAGGTTGCCATTGGATCCTGCACAAATTCTTCCTACAAGGATCTTTTGGGAATCGCGGCAATCATGAAGGGGAAGACGGTTCATCCTTCCGTAAGCCTTGGATTTTCTCCGGGATCCCGTCAGACCCTAGAGATGATCTCCCAGAATGGAGTTTTAGGCGATCTGATCACCTCCGGCGCCCGCCTTTTAGAGTCTGCATGCGGTCCTTGCATTGGTATGGGCTTTGCTCCCCCTTCTGGCGGCGTCTCTGTGCGAACCTTTAACCGTAACTTTGAAGGACGCTCCGGGACCAAGGATGCCAAGGTCTATCTTGCAAGCCCCGAAGTGGCAGCAGCCTGTGCCATTACTGGTGTGATCACCGACCCGAGAGATCTGGGTGTGGCTCCCAAGACCGTTGATCTCCCAGAGAAGTATGTTCTGGATGACCGAATGATGATCTTTCCTCCAAAGGAAGGTGCTGGAATCGAAGTTCTTCGTGGGCCAAACATCAAGCCTCTTCCAACTCGTGATCGAATCTCCGAGACCGTGACGGGGTCGGTTCTCCTCAAGGTTGGTGACAACATCACGACCGATCACATCATGCCTGCAGGCGCCAAGGTCCTTCCGCTTCGCTCGAATGTTCCGGCAATCTCTCAGTATGTTTTTGAGTCGGTTGACCCAACATTCCCCAAACGCGCCAAAGAAGCGGGCGGCGGCTTTATTGTTGGTGGTGCCAATTATGGACAAGGCTCAAGCCGTGAACATGCCGCTCTCGCCCCCATGTATCTGGGTGTGAAGGCCGTCATCGTGAAGGGCTTTGCCCGCATCCACCTGGCTAACCTTATCAACTTCGGAATTCTTCCTCTGACGTTTGTGAATGAGTCAGACTATGACAAGATTGATCGCGATGATCAGCTTGAGTTCAGCACGGCAGGGCTTGAAAAGGGAACTCTTGTCCTGAAGAATCTGACGAAAAAAATTGAGATCCCCGTGAAGCATTCCCTGACGGCCCGTGACCTTGAAATTGTCCGTGCCGGAGGAACCTTGGCCTATGTCAAGGGCCGAGCTCGATAGGATCCTGCTACACACTCGGGGGACCGTTCAATACGGTCCCCTTTTTTTGCCTTTTTCCCGATCACTTTATCGAAAGGAATCCGGATGAGTAAGGAGCCACAAGGAAAGGAACTGAACTGGAAAACCCGCGTTGGCGGGCAGGTGGATGGAAAGCCGGTGGTTCGAGGGTATCCCCTCGACGATCTTGTGGGACGAGTGTCTTTTGCCGAAGCCATTTTCCTGATCCTGAAGGGAGAGCTACCCTCAGAGCGCGAGAAAAAGATGATGGAAGCAATGTTGGTGGCTTGCATCGATAATGGAATCGGACCACCTTCAGTCGTGGCGGCAAGAACGGTTTTCTCCGGAGGAAATCCACTCAATGCAGCCGTGGGTGCCGGGGTTCTGACTCTGGGAGATTCACATGGAGGGGCAATCGAGCAGTGCGCCCGGATCTATCAGGAAAACTTCCCGGCTGATGTTGTTGATATTCGAGCCCATGCCAAGGCGGTCGTTGAGGAGTTCGACAAGAAGAAAAAGCGGCTTCCAGGCTATGGTCACAAATTATACAAGCGTGATCCCCGAACCCTCCGACTTCTTGAACTTGCCAAGGAGTATGGATATATGGGGCGTTTTGTCGAATTTGCCGTTGCCGTCCAGGATGAACTTGAAGCGAAGAGCGGAAAGAATCTTCCTTTGAACGTCGATGGAATGATTGCTGCGGTAATTTCAGAGATGGGCCTTTCCTGGAAAAATGGAAAGGGACTTTTTATCATCGGTCGAATCCCGGGTCTTGTTGCCCATGTGGTTGAGGAGTGGGAACGCGAAAAACCATTTCGACGACTCGAAGAGGGAACCTATGCCTATGATGGGACCCCTGTTCGCCCTGTTCCCGGAACCCGTTAGTCTTTCTTACCAGGAGGGGACGTTCGTCCCCTCCGATTTTCTGTGGCTCCTGATATTGCCGAAACACACATGAGTCATTCTTGGAATAGGTTTCATGGCATATCTTGTCTTTTTCCTTTTTTTCTCAATCATCCTTCTCGATAAATGAGGTGGTCCGTGCCAGAAGAGCCCTCCCCCAATCCTGCGATTCCTCCCCAGCTGGAAGAAATAGAGCAAAAATTTCCTTCCTGGTATCTGGGAGGTGTCAAGCTCGTCCTTTTGACGCTCCTTCTCGTGCAATTTCTTGCCATGGTTTGGGGGATTTGGGAGACAATCGAGCAGGCCTTCATTCATGCGCAGCGAGGGCTTCTTTCCCTGCTCAAGTCGATGATTGTTAATATTCTTCTCTTGCTTGCGCTTCTTGAAGTCTCGCGAACCATTTTGACGTACTTTACTTTGGGTCGGGTAAAGGTTACCTACATCGTTGATTCTGTTCTGGCAGTTCTCTTGTCCGAGACCCTTGTCACCTGGTTTTCCAATGAGCCGCTATCGAGATATGTCGAGCTGGTGATGGTTCTGCTTGCACTGACGTTTTTGCGCGTCATTGCCATTCGCTATCATCCCTCAAGCGGTGCCAAGGAAAAGAAACCCTTCCTCGATCCCACTCTTCCGGGAGGGTGGTATCGCCGGCGAAAGGACGATGCTGGAAAGAGGCAAGGAAAGTAAGCTCTGTTAATGATTTATTATCGAAGAAATGAGCGAATGGTGCGTGTCCTCCAATTGAATTGTCTTGGGATACTTTGGTAATATTGACCATCAATCTCTTTTCACATGTTCTTGCCGAATCAGCTTTGGATATTAGCGGGGATGCCCCGTCACCCGGGCATTTCTTCGTTTTGTTTCCAGGGGTGTAAAGGTCAGCAATTGGGTAGGCTTTCGGGAGGCAACCATGGATAGTCAGAATGAAGAGACAGGGACAATGGTCCGTGTGTCCATTAACGGTCGGGAATATAGTGTTCCCCAAGGGTCGACCATGGTTCAGGCAATGTGGTATACCGGCCATGAGGTCATCCATGGGGTGGGGTGTCTCGGAGGCGTTTGTGGGGCCTGCGCAACGGTCTACCGCATTGAGGGAGATTTCCGTCTCAGAAATGCCTTGGCATGCCAAACACTAGTCTCGGAAGGAATGAGCTTTTCCATGCTGGATTCCTATCCCATCCAGCGTGCTCATTATGATGTTGCGGGGCTGACCGATCCGAAAGAAGAGCTCTTCACCTATTATCCGGAGTCTGCCACATGTCGTAATTGCAATGCCTGCACGGAGGTCTGTCCCCAGGGAATAGATGTGCGCGATTCCGTCTGGCGTGCAAACTTCGGAGACTTCAAGGCAGTGGCAGACCTCACTTTCAGCTGCGTCATGTGCGGCTTGTGTGTGTCTCGCTGCATTGCAGAAATGGCCCCCCATGAAATTGCCCTCTATGCCCGTCGTGCCTACGGGGCAAAAGAGCTCCCCTTCCCTCCGAATCTCAGACATCGACTTGACCAGATTCATTCAGGAACGTTCGAGGGAGACCTCAAGCGACTTGAATCCCTGACTCCCGACGAACTCAAGAAAGAATGTGAGGTCCGATCTTAGATGGCTGATCTTGTGGAAACCTTTTACTCCAGCACTCCAGCCTTCGATGACTCTCCTCCCCCCGCACTTTCTCAAGAGGATAGATTGCGCCTTCTTTCCTCTTATTATCCGGACTATCGCCCGGACGGAAAGGCGACTCTTAAGGTCGGTACGAACAAGGGTGCTGTCGTTCCTCGGGAAATAGCGGATATTCTGGAATCTCGAAGCCGGCTTCCGGCCCCGAGAACCCTTCCGGACCATCCAGACCATGATGTGGATATTCTGATCCTTGGCGGTGGAGGCGCCGGAATAACGGCAGCTCTCTTTGCGGCGAAGGAGGGGCGGAGTGTTCTTCTTGCCACCAAGCTGAGAGTCGGTGACTCCAATACCGTTATGGCAGAGGGCGGCATCCAGACGGCTCTTGGAGAAGAGGACAGCCCCGTTATCCATTTTCGTGACACCTTTCGGGGGGGGCATGGAGCCAATGATCCTTCGCTTCTTTCAGTCCTGGTTTCCGAAGGTCCTGAAATGGTCGAGTGGCTGGTCTCCCGAGGAATCCTCTTCGACCGGGATCCTCAAGGGGGATTGTCCCTCAGAAAAGGAGGGGGGACGTCACGTCCTCGTCTGATTTCTGCCAAGGATTACACCGGTCTTGAGCTCATCCGCGTTCTCAAGGAAGATGTGGTCAATGCTCCGGTCGAAATTCTTGAATTCTCCCCTGCGATTGAACTGATCTCCGGTCCGGAAGGAAGCTGTGCCGGAGCGGTTCTCTATGACCTGGACAGCCGTCGTCATATCTATGTCAAGGCCAAGTCAGTGATTCTAGCGACAGGTGGGGCCGGTCGCCTTCATCTGTCAGGATTTGCCACATCGAACCATTTTGGTGCGACCGCCGATGGGTTGACCATGGCCTACCGCATGGGCATCCCCCTTGTTCATCCCGAGAGCTTTCAATTCCATCCAACCGGAGTGATGTTCCCTTCCGAAATGGCCGGCATGCTGATCACAGAGGCGGTCCGGGGAGCGGGAGCTCGCATGTACAATCGTTTGGGAAAACGGTTTGTCAATGAGCTTGAGACGCGTGATGTCGTGGCTTCTGCAATTATTCGGGAATGTGCTGAAGGGCGTGGAGTCAAGACACCTCAAGGCACATCAGGCGTTTACCTCGACCTTGTTGCCATTGATCGAGACTCCGGAGAGGGGACCGTGGAAAAACGCTTTCCGAACATCCTGAAGCTGATGAAGCGTCACCATGTCGATCCGACGAAACGGCCGATTCTTGTCTATCCTACGCTGCACTATCAGAATGGAGGAATTCGGATCGATGCTCAGACCCGGACATCCGTGTCTCATCTTCTTGTCGCGGGAGAAGCTTCGGGGGGGCTCCACGGGACAAATCGCCTAATGGGGAACTCTTTGCTTGAGCTCTTTGTCTTTGGCCGACGAGCCGGTGTTGAGGCGGCGAATCTTGCCATGAATCGTCCTGCCTTTTCATGGCGGGAAGCGAGCCTTGCGCACGTCGATCGCTTTGAGGAGGAGCTGAGTTCAGCCTTTTCCACTGAAGAACGTCCCATGGCGCCAGTCCTCTTCCCCGACTATCGTCGCCAGGGAACCTAAACGGAAATCCATTCACATTAACGCAGGAGAGTCTTTTGAACATTCATGAGTATCAGGCCAAGGAGCTTTTTAGGAGCTATGGGGTGGCGGTTCCTTCGGGGGTTGTTGTTGATTCTCCCGAAGAGGCTCGGAGGCTGATTTCGGAAAAGTCCGGGATTTTTTCCGGATCTTCTGCTGTCTATGCTGTCAAGGCTCAGATTCATGCGGGAGGACGCGGAAAGGCCGGTGGGGTAAAGATCGCCAAAAGCGTTTCGGAAATCCCTGGATATGTTGAGGCTCTTCTGGGTAAGACCCTCGTGACCCATCAGACTGGTCCGGAAGGACGACTTGTCCGAAAGGTATGGATCGAAGAAGGAGCTCAGATTGCGCGAGAATTTTATCTGAGTCTGGTGCTTGATCGTTCCAGCCGGCGGATCTCGATTCTGGCCAGTACCGAAGGGGGAATGGAGATTGAAGAGGTATCGGCAGCTCATCCGGAAAAAATATTGACTCTTTCCGTGGATCCGGAGATGGGGTGCAAGTCCTTTGTCGGTCGCCGTGTCGCCTCTTTCCTCGGCCTGCCGATCACGCTCTATGGCTCCTTTTCGACTCTTTTGGCCAATCTCTACCGATTCTTTCTCGACACAGATTGCATGATGGTCGAGATCAATCCTCTCATCCAAACCGGGGATGGGCGACTTTTGGCCCTTGATGCCAAAGTGTCCTTCGATGACAACGCCCTTTATCGTCAGGAAAAGATTCTGGCCCTCCGGGACCTCTTCGAGGAAAATGAACTGGAGATCGAGGCCTCTAAACATCGCCTCAACTATGTGAAGCTTGATGGTTCCATTGCCTGCATGGTCAATGGAGCCGGGTTGGCAATGGCCACCATGGATGTTATTGCCCTTGCCGGTGGAACTCCTGCTAACTTCCTCGATGTGGGTGGCGGTGCGAGCAAGGAAACCGTGGAACAAGCCTTCCGCATCCTTCTGGGCGATCCGGAGGTCAAAGGAATCTTTGTCAATATTTTTGGCGGGATTGTTCGGTGTGAGCGAATTGCCGGAGGAATCATCGCCGCTGCCAAGGACGTGAAGCTCCATGTTCCCCTGGTGGTCCGACTTCAGGGAACGAATGCCAAGGAAGGACGGGAGATGCTTCGTGAGTCAGGTCTTGACCTCCAGGTAGCAGAAGAACTCTTCGAGGGAGCCCAGAAAATTGTCCAGGCCGTGAAAGGAGCCAAATGAGTATTCTTGTTGACCGATCGACGCGGGTCATCGTCCAGGGAATTACAGGCAAGGAAGGAAGCTACCATGCGACCGCCTGTCGGGAATATGGAACACGGGTCTTGGGGGGTGTGACTCCGGGAAAGGGGGGGACTGTCCATGAAGGTTTCCCTGTATGGGATTCTGTTCGGGATGCTGTAGATGCCGTCCATCCGGATGTCTCTCTCATTTTCGTTCCCCCCGCGTTTGCTGCCGATGCCATTCTTGAAGCCGCCGATGCAGGAGTCGAGCTTATCGTTTGCATCACCGAGGGAATTCCTGTTCAGGACATGATGAGGGTTCGCCGCATCCTCGATATCCGACATGAAGAGGGCGAGACAGTCCGTCTTATCGGGCCAAACTGTCCGGGCATCATTACACCGGATGGGGCAAAAATCGGGATTATGCCGGGATACATCCACAAAAGAGGTAAGGTTGGGGTTGTCTCACGGAGTGGGACCCTGACCTATGAAGCGGTCTGGCAGTTGACCCAGTTGGGCCTTGGCGAATCAACCTGCGTCGGAATCGGAGGAGATCCCGTTAGAGGCCTTAACTTTCTGGATGTCCTTGCCCTTTTTGAAAAGGATCCCGAGACTGAGGCCATCGTTATGATCGGCGAGATTGGGGGAGATGACGAGGAACGAGCTGCGGCCTTCGCTCGGGCGCATATGACAAAACCCGTGATCGGTTTTATTGCGGGCTTGACCGCTCCTCCAGGGCGGCGTATGGGGCATGCCGGTGCAATTGTTTCCGGAGGAAAGGGATCGGCTCGGGACAAGATGAAGGCGCTGGAGTCCTATGGAATCATCGTCGTCGACAATCCCTCGATTATTGGGAAGACGGTTGCCGAAACCCTGTCCAAGGGAGATTACCGGCGTGTGCCGACCTGTCACTAGGTCGCATCAATAGCGGCCATCCTTGCCGCAACAGGAATGATTCTTGAACGTTGACCCTGAACACAAAACGCATGAAGGAGAAAATATGTCGGCAGAAATTAAAGTGGGAGATAAGGCTCCGGACTTTACCCTGGAGGACCAGGACAAGAAGGCTGTGACTCTGTCATCTTTCCGTGGGAAAAAGAATGTTGTTCTGGCGTTTTATCCTCTCGACTGGAGCCCGATCTGTACGAACGAAAACACATGTTTTTCCAATGATCTTCCTCGCTTCGACGACGCGAACGCAGTGATTTTTGGCATCAGCACCGACAGTACATTCTGTCATAAGGCATGGAAAGATGCCCTTAAGCTGAAGCAGACGTTGCTTTCCGACATTAAGAGGACCGTTTGCAAGGCCTATGGTCTCTATATCGAAGAAGCCAATATCAACAAGAGAGCCACCGTCATCGTCGACAAGGAAGGGATTGTTCGCTACGTCAAGGTTCAGGAGATTCTGACGGCTCGGGATGATCAAGAGATCCTGGAGGCCTTGAAGAAGATCGCTTAGTCCTTCCTAGGGACCCAGTAGAAAAAGGCCTTCCTTCGGGAAGGCCTTTTTTGTTGGAAGCTAATCTATCGGAAGCCAGGGCGTCTCTAGTCTCCCGAGGAGGAGTAGTGATTGGTCGGTTGTGCTCCTCCCGGCAAGGGCACAACCAGACGGAGTTCGTCGAATGTTGCCGTTTGTGGATAGGAGTAGGAGAGGTGAAGAATTAGCTTGCGGGGAGAGGGCGGGGGACCCGGCAGAACAAAGAGAAGGGGCACAACCTTTTTGGAAATGGCCGGAACAACCCAATCCTGATGTGACATGTAATGGTCGGTCCACTTCGTCTGCCACCCTCGAGGATAGATGTCCTTCCAGGGCTTGTTGGCATTCTGGAGGATAAAGGTATAGCTCTTTTTTCCCCGAAGACGGAAGTGTTGGTCGTTGGCCGTCAGGTCAAGAATATTCTCCCGAAGATGAACCCGAAGGGTTCGGGAGCCCTTGTCCTCAATTTCGATCGGCAGATAGATATAGGTGATGCCGTTTTTTTCCTCAATTGTGGGAGCCTGAGGATTGAACTTTAGCGGAGAATGGGTTCGGATTGTGCAGGCAGACAGTACCAAAAAACCAAAGAGAAGCCCGGAAATTCCCAAACTTCTTTTTTGATGCGGAAACCTGAACATCTGTCTTCTTTCGTTAAAAATAAGGAAAGGGAATCCCCGTTAACCGCAGCCGCAACCACCTCCGCAGCACCCCCCTCCTCCGCCCGAGGGAGCTGTGGCGGGTGGGGCAAATTCTGATCCCGGAGCTCCTGCGACAGCACTGGCAAAGGAGGATGGAAGCTTTCTCAGATCAAGGCTCTGGCATTTTGGGCAGGCGGTCTCTCCGGGGCCTGTCCGGATCGATTGCAGCAAGGAAAAGACATTTCCACATGCATGGCAGGAATATTCATAGATTGGCATAAGTACCTCCCTCATTGTCCAACAATTTCTCCTTTCATTTTCCCATAGCCTCCGCGCCAATTCAAGCTCTGACGGCATTTCTCGGTGCCCCTTGCTCCAAAATTGAGAGACGGAATGTGGGGAAGGAT
>DGKK01000053.1 GCA_002387725.1 Nitrospirae bacterium UBA4572 | reverse complement strand
AAATTGCAATTAAACACTAGGGAACCGGTTTGCTGTTTCGAAAAGGGGGACCAGGGGGGGACCTTCAACGGGAATGCCCTGGCCATGGCGGCAGGATTGGCGGTCTTCGAGATCGTGAGCCGCCCGGAGTTTCTGGAAGGGGTCAGGAGGAAGGGAGAATATCTCAGAGTACGCCTTGAGGAGCTTTCTTCGCGGGCGGGCCAGGATCGGGTTCGCGGACAGGGACTTCTTCTGGCCATGGGCCTGGATTCGGACGGAGGGCCCCGGATCGTCGAGGAGGCGTTCGCCCGGGGACTCCTCCTGAATTCTCCGCGCCCCGACACCCTTCGTTTCATGCCGGCCCTGACGGTTTCGGAAGAGGAGATCGACCGGATGATCGGGATCCTGGAAGAGATCCTGATTCGAAAGCCGTTCTCCTGAACGGTCTTTGACCGGATCAGCCATGGGCTCGAAAAGCCCCCCACCACACATGACGAGGAGTCACGATGTCTCTGGAATCGCCTGATCCCGAAGAGGGATCTTCACTCCCTCCCACCGGCCGGACCCGGATCGGACGCAAGCCCGAGCGGGGCTCCTACGACCGGAAGACCCTGCATTCGATCCTGGATGCGGGGATTGTCTGTCATCTCGGATTTTCAGTTGAAGACCGCCCCTTCGTCATCCCGACGACCTACGCCCGGCGTGGTGACTTTGTTCTTTTCCACGGGGCTCCGGCCGCCCGCCTTTTCCGGCAGATGGAAACCGGCCGGGAGATTTGCCTCTCGGTCACCCTCATCGATGGCCTGGTCCTGGCCCGTTCCGTCTTCCACCACTCCCTCAACTACCGCTCGGTCGTGATGTTCGGAGCGGCGTCCGAGATCACTGGCCTTGAGGAGAAGAGGGAGGCTCTCCGGGCGATCACGGATCACCTGGCCCCGAACCGGTGGGAGGAAGCCCGGAAACCGACCGATGGAGAGGTTCGCGGGACCTCCGTTTTCTCTCTCCCGATTTCGGAAGGATCGGCCAAGATCCGGGAAGGTCCCCCGGTCGACCTCGAAGAAGACAGGGGATATTCCGTTTGGGCGGGGTGCATTCCCTTCCGGACCGTTTTGGATCCCCCCGAACCGGATCCGACCCTCTTTCCCGGAGCCCTCCTTCCCGCCCTTCTCGATCATCCCCGATTCGAGAAGAATGGGTTCCGCTAATGATCTCTCCGGATCCGGTCCTCGGGCTCGACCACCTCGTCCTGACTGTACGGGATGTCGAGAGGACCCTTTCTTTTTACCGACGTGTTCTGGGAATGGTCCCGGTCACATTTGGGAACGGACGGCGGGCTCTCTCCTTCGGAAGCCAGAAAATCAATCTCCATCCGCTGGGGGAGGAGATCGATCCGCACGCCGCTGACCCGGTTCCCGGTTCGGCCGATCTCTGCTTCCTCGTCGATCTCTCGATCGACGCGCTCCTTTCCCATCAGGCTTCTCTCGGAGTCTCTCCCGAACTGGGGCCCGTTCAAAGAACCGGGGCAACGGGTCCCCTGGTCTCGGTCTATATTCGTGACCCCGACGGAAATCTGATCGAACTTTCCCGCACTGGAACTTCCGCGGCCGAAACCCCGGAGAATCCCTTCCTCTTCGAATCCGATCGGCTTCTCTTCAGGAATTTTTTCGGCTCTTGACGAGATAGTGTGGGCAAAAAAAAGCATCTGGTGAGGTATAATTTTTCCGTGTGCTCATCGCCAAATGACAACACGGAGGACCCACCAGATGCCTGATGAGCTTATCACGAGACTTCTTGGCTTTCCAGACTTTCGCCTCGTCGACATTGAAACAGACCAATGATCTGTCGTTCTGACGCTCGAGAGAAAAGAGATGACCTTCCGATGTGGCTCTTCTGGAAAAGAGGGCCTTCCCGGATATGACCACAAGATCCAAGAGGTCCGTCACCTTCTGTGGTGGCATCATCCGACAATGATTCGCTTCCCCCACTATCGTGCAAGGTGGTCACGGAAGAGGTGGAATTCTTGCCGGTCCGAGGTCCTCGCGTGACCCGCCCGCTGGCCCATCTTGTTTGCGAGTTGTGCAAGATTACGACGCACAAGGCGGTGGGCCTTCTTCTGGGTCTTCACCGGGGAACGGTGAAGGCGATCGACCAAGCGATGATGGAGAAGGTCCAGTCGGAGCGTCCACTCGACGGGATCGATGTTTTGGGATTCGACGAGATCGCGGCCGGCAAGGGGCAAAGCGACTGGACGTTGATCTGCGCTCCGGAAGGTCCGAGAGGGCCGGGACTTCTTCATATCATGGAAGGACGCAAAGAGAAGGACCTGACGCCCTTCTGGAGCTGGTTCGGCAAGGAGCGGTCCCAGAAGGTCACGCATGCCGTGATGGACATGTGGCCGGCCTTCAGAAAGAGCTTCCTGGCTCATTGTCCCAAGGGAAAAGTCATCTCCGACAAGTTTCACGTGATCCGCCATCTCCTTGACGCCGTCAATGAAGGGCGAAAACAGGAGCTCAAACGCCTGGGCGGGGCGTTCAGGGGGGCTTTTGTCGGGAAAGAAATTCGTGCTCCTGGCTCGGAGGTCGAACCTCAAGCCAGAGGCGAAAAAAGCCCTCTCGGAGCTTCTTCTCGTCAGCCCCCCGGCTCCTTAAGGCTTATGTTCTCAAGGAGCGCTTCGACCACCTTTGGGACTTCACGTCCCGAACATGGGCAATGAAGTTCTTCCGGAAATGGGGCGGAGCCTTGAAATGGAGCCGTCTGGCGCCTCTCAAGAAGTTTACCGCCATGGTAGAAGAGCACCTTGACGGGATCCTGTCCTACTGCGACAGGAAAGTTCCTTTGGGGGACGTTGAATCCACGAATCAAAACGCCAAGAACGTCATACGGAGAGCCTATGGGTATAGGGACAAGGACTTCAAAAAGCTCAAAATCATTGAGGCTTGTACTCCTTGGATGAACGAATTCCAACCCTGGAGCCATTACCCATAGTTTGTCGTCATGTGCCTATTTGCTATGAACATTTTCGCATGGACGGAATCGGAGAACGACTGTGAATGATTCCATCATAGAACGGAATGCGTTGATCCTTCCCTTCATTTCCGCCCTGGCCGGAGATCCTATCGTTTGGGGAAACAATGCGTGCCGGGAGGGGCGTCTGAGGAAGTATCTCTTCTACGAAATGATCGTGACTCCCTCTCTTGTTCGCCTCGTCCGAGAGGATCTGGAATTCCGGAGCGATCTCGAAACAGCGACCCTCTGGTATGGCAACTACCGCTCCATGTTCCTTCTCGAAGGGAAGACGAACGAGGAACTGGAGGACCTTTATGAAGAGAGGGGGCGCCCACTTCTCGGGTGGGCAGAATGGTTCTCTCGCAGAAACCTTTTTTTGAAAGGGCTGTCATGGCAGAAGATCATCTGACCCCCGAGATTCCGGCATTGAAGGAGTGTCTTTTCTTCGCCGAGGAGAAGGGATCTAAGCTTGGGCTTCTCGTGATCGGCGGAGTCTCCATGGAACTCTATGGACTTCCCCGGGGGACTCTCGATATCGATGCTGAGATTTCCTGCTCTCAGGATTTTTACGAGGAACTCGTCCGGCACCTTCGCGAAAAAGGATTCCTGTTCAACCTTGGAGACGATATCGACCATTGGGGGGTGATTCCTCTTCCGGAAGGATATCGGGAAAGAGCCCAAACGGTTCTGTCGATCGGACAGAGCGTTGTCAAGGTTCTCGATCCGCTCGATTTTATTGCCAGCAAGCTTCGGAGGGGGATCGACCAGGATCTTTCGGATGCCCGTGCGGTCGCCCTCCGGTTCTCGCTCTCTTCCCATGACATCGCCTCTCACATGACAAAAATCCGTTTTCCTCTCAGCGAAGAAACCTTCATGTTCAAAAAGAGACTGACGGTTTTCCTCAATGATCTGGAGACGAATCCTGACATACCCCCGCCGGAGGATTCCTGTGGTCCTCGCTGAGAATCGGACCCCCGAAATTCCAAGGCTGACGGAAATCCTGTCGAGGGATCCCTCGTCGATAGCTTCGTTAGAACTCTCAAGTCACTTTTTCCTCTCACCATGGGTTTTGATCAATGCTGATCCTGGTTCACCCGCATTTCTTTGACTTTTTCCGGTCTCTTCCTGTTTGAGAAGCATCTCGAGACATTCCCCGTGAGAGGATCGGCCAGTGCAGGGAGTCTAGGAAGACCAGGGGGTGTCTCAGAAGAAAGATGCGAGAACGAGTCCAGCGGGCTCGCTGGCGGGGAGGGATGCTAATGGTTCGAAGGATCCTTTTTCGACATCGAGTCGATCTTGCTTCCGACCCAGTTTCCGGCGTTTCGGATCGCCTCTGCCCCCCCGTCGACCACACGCTTCACCTTCCGGTGGAAAGAATCGCTCTTTAGATACGCTCCCGTTTCCTTGGCTGCATGGTCCACGGATTTTTCGATGGATTTCCCGGCGTCTGCGACTTTCTGGGACAGGTCTTCGGCACCGGAAGCTTCCCGGGAGATTCCCGGCAAGAGCATGCATCCCAGAATCAGCGCGAAAAGGCCAACGGTCAATACCGGTTTTCTTTCGGGTGTCTTCATCATTCCGAAACTCCCGATCTCTTGCGGGCCGCGTCTGTTGAAACGGGTCCGGGAATGTTTTTCGGTTTCAAGTGTCCCTCCTTCGGTTCCGTGAGCGAAGAGGAAAGTGTTGCAACCCCGATCGCTCTCCCATTGTATCAGAGTATTTTTCGGGGATTCTGAAACGAAGGAGGGGAATCTTCCTTCCTGGAATGCTGTTGTCGATCGCCTCTATCAGTCCATTCGCAGATCGGGTTAATCAGGCCACTTCCGGATCGGAGTCACCCGCCCTTGTGTGCGATAACAGCTCTTGGACCTCAATGCGACATGGATCACCGTTCCACGCGTAAAGGAGGACGGCATGTCCAACAAGAGGTTCGAGATGTACGAGATTCGCCGGGTATTGGCACAAATGCGGTTGGGGCCGCGGACCGGGAGATCGCCCAGTCCGGGCTCCTGGGGCGAGAGAATCTCTCCAGGATCCGGAAACTGGCCGATACGAAAGGGCTTCTTGACAGGGGGAAGGTCCTTGCCGGACGACATCGGTCTGGCGGGGGTGTTTGGAGCGCCCTGGAGCCGGCCGGCAGTGGAGTCGAGCGTCCTCCCTTGGTAAGACCTGATTCTTGCGTGGCATCGGGACAAGATCTCGGGGCAGACCATCCATTCGGCCCTGGTTCGGAACCACGGAACCCAGGGGATGCAATCGAGAGTTGGGCGATTTTGGGAAGTCCCAGGGAGGAGAGGCCAAGGGCGAATCGGCCACGATCATGCGGGACTTCGGTCCCGGGGAGGCGGCCCAAGTCGACTTCGGGCAGGGGCCGCCGCTTCCCGACCCGAAGTCGGGTCAGATGGCGTCGATCCGGATCTTCTTGATGACGCTCTGCTTTTCTCGCACCCAGTATGCCAAGATCGCCTTCGACCAGACGGCCTGGACATGGTGCGGACTGCATCGGCGGGCTTTCGAGTTCCTTGGGGGGCATGGTCATGCGGGTCATCATCGACACCTCACGTGCGCGAGCAGGAAAGCCTGCGACTACGACCCGGAGGTCCGGCGATCCTTTCGGGAATCGGCGGAAGGATAGGGCTTCCGAATTTCCCCTTGTCTCCCGAAAGATCCGAAAAAAAAGGGGTTGAGGCGGGAGTCAAATACGTCAAGGGAAAACTCTTTCCCTGCGGACATTCCGGGATTTGGCCGACGCCAACCGGCAGATCGGGGAAGGGGTGGTCGAGAGGGCCGGAACGCGTCTTCACGGAATGACCGCCGACAGCCCTGCCCCCCGAGCGATAAGTCCTTCCTCAAGCCTCTCCACGATCGTGACTCCCCAGCTTCCCGTCGAAAACTGGCAGGAGAGGCTCCCTGTCCCCGTTTTCTGTGAGTCCATTACCGACCGCATTGTCCAGGAGGCGATCATGATCGAAATGCAGGGAGACTCCTATCGGAAAAACGCTTCAAAGGAGACCCAAACTGACCCACCGCGACATTGGAGTCACACGGGTCAAAATCGGAAATGTGAGACCCGGGTCACTTTCGTGAAATCCCTGGGTTGGTTTCGTGAAATCCGACCGCGCCCTCCCGTTTGACCTTCCCCGAAGGAAGGGGGTCCTCCTGCCGATATCCCGTTGCCTCAGTACCGGGCATCCGACGGTTTGTGGCCATGGGGCCAGTCCTTCACCTTGTCCGGGAAGTCCGGGCGGTCCATATGGGTGAAATACGCGGATACATCGACGGCCTCCTGGTCCGTCAGGCCCCCCTGACCCAGCGGTGTGTTGATTTCGTGGGAGATGGGCATGTTGTTCTTGACGAAGGCGGCCGCGGTATAGGTTTTGGCGATCCCTGCCCCGATATTGAAGGAGTGTGGCCCCCACAAGGGAGGGAAGACATAGGATCCATGGGCATCGAGAAGCCCCTCTCCGTGGGTTCCGTGACAGGAGGCGCAATCCTGCCGATAGAGTTCCTTTCCCTTTTTGAAATCGGGAACAAGCCTCTTGCTGACCTTGCCGACTCCCCGGCCGGGAATGAGGTCGTGGCGATGAAAGCTTCCGTTGATCCAGTTCATGTAGGCCAACATGGCGGACATGGCCTTGGAATGTTTGTCGAGGGCGGTGCCGTTCATGGAACGCAGAAAACAGCCGTTGATTCGGTCGGCCATGTCGATCACCTTGCCCGCCCGGGCGGCATAGGAGGGAAACTGGGCGGCGAGACCGACGAAGGGCGAGGCATGGGCCATGGTTCCGGCATTGAGGTGGCAGCTTGAGCAGGTCAGCTCATCTCCGACATTTTTCGGAAGGAGTCTCTTCGTCTCGACCATCAGACGCAGCCCTTCAAGGATGTCCTCGCGATGAGGATCGTTGAGGATCCTTGCCAATCGCGGGGCGGCGTACGACCCGGGGGACGGGGGGCGGGGGCTGATTTCGGAGCGGATCCTTCCGATTTCCTCGGGAGTGACGGCCTCTGCCCGGTTGCCCCATGCGGTACGGATGAAGGTGATGATCTGGGAGAGCTCCTCATCCTTGAGCCCTCCGTAGTTGGGCATGGCGAAGGCCTTGGGATACTCCAAGGTCACCGCGGAGCGGGATCCGGAGAGGATCACATGGACGACCGAGAGGGGATTGTGCGACTGGACGGAGGGATTCCCTGCCAGGGGGGGGAACAGGTTGGCCACTCCCTGGCCGTTGAGCTGGTGGCAGGAGGCACAGAACTGAACATAGCCAAGTCCCCCCGGGGTGGTGAAGAGTGCCTTGGCGGAGGTTTTCTGTGCGAAGGAAGGGGGGGGCGGGGGAGATCCTGAGGAGGGCCCCGCGTTCAGGACGAGCGATTTCAGATAGACATCCATGGCATCGAGGTCACTGTCCGAGTATTTCTGGGTACTGAAATGGTCGACCTCCGCCATGATCCCGAAGGCGGCCGCTTGACCATTGCGCCCGGTTTTGAGAAAGGCTTCGATCCCTTTGAGTGCCTGGGCATTCCTGAGGCTTGGCGCATACCACGAATCGATCGTGGCCCCGCTCAGATAGTCGCGCCCATTGGGCCCCCGTTCGTCCATGGCCTTCTCTTCAAGCCCGAGCCCGCGAGGCGTGTGGCAGGAGCCNNCGGAGCCGCAATGGCCCAGACCCTGAATGATATAGGCCCCGCGATTCCAGGCCGCGGATCGGGTGGGATCCGGCTGGTAGGGGCGATCGTCGAGAAAAAGCCATTTCCAGACGGAGAGTCCCTGCCGGATGCTGAAGGGCCAATGGATCCGGTTTTCCCGGTTCTTCTGGTAGACCGGAGTGACCCCGTGCATCAGATAGGCATAGAGGGCAGAAAGGTCCTGGTCCGAGATCTTCGCATAGGAGGGGTAGGGCATGGCAGGGAAGAGGTTGTTACCGTTTCGGTCGACTCCGTCCCGCATGGCCCGGATGAACTCCTTCAGGGTGTAGTTTCCGATTCCGGTCTCGCGGTCGGGCGTGATATTGGTCGAATAGAGAATGCCGAAGGGGGTGTTCATGGGGGTGCCGCCCGCCAGAGGCTTNNGCTTCCCGCCGCGGGCGGTGTGACAGGCAAAGCAATCCCCCATGTGGGCCAGATACTCCCCTTGGCGAATCGTTGCCGCATCGGGAAGGGCGGGATTGGGGTCGGCCGTGGCGGGGGTTACCTGAAGAAGAAATCCGACCGCGGCCCCTGTCAAAAGACGAAGGATGAGTGGCCGCCATTGGGCCTTGAAGAGCTGAGCGGTGGCATGCATCGCATTTTCCCCCTTGCGAACGGATTTCAGGAGAGCCCTCAATGGCTCCCTCCGTGGTCCCGGCCGGAGCGAAGGTCAGGAGCCCGAAGGCGCCGAGTCCTCGCGTGAGTTCGAACTCATCGGTTGTGTCGCTCTCCTTCCTTGTGTTCGGATTTGGCGTCCGGAGACAGGGAAAACCCGAGGACGAAGAAGGCGAGCGGCGGAATGTGTTTTGTCTGAGCCGCTGAAGAAAAAAAAGGTCGGAAGAGAAAAGAGGGGGCCGGCATGTCGCCGTTGCCCTGGCCCGGCCCCCCAAGCCCCCCCTACTTCAGGTCCTTTCGGGTGACGGGCTTGAATCCATAATGCTCGAACACATGGAGCGCTTCGGGGGATTTGAGAAAGGTGAGCCAGCGTTTTGCCCACAGCACATGGCGGCTTCCCCGAATGATTCCTGCCGCATAGATGGCCCGGACATTCTGGCTGTCGGGAATCGACACGTTTTCGATGGGATGACCTTCCTCCTCCTGAAAGACGGCCTCGGATCTCCAGGTGACCCCGGCATCGGCCTTTTTCCGCATCAGGGCCATCGGACTCTGCCGGTGATGGATTCGGGTCAGGACGGTCTCTCCGTTTTTGACCTTGTCGACATAGACGGCCTGGACGAGCTTCTTTCCTCCCGCCTTTTCCAGGGCTCCCTTGATTTGCCGGGCAACCCCTTCCCAGGCCGGATTGGGCATCACCAGCCGGACCCCGGGTTTTCCAAGGTCGGCCAGACCTTTGATGCCGGCCGGATTCCCTTTGGGAACCATGATGGTCAGGTCATTGGTGGCATAGACCACGGGTTTGCCCACAAGAAGTTTTTTTGCGATCAGGATCCGGACCTTCTTGAGCCCGGCAGCATAGACATCCCCGGGAACGGTCATCGTGGCGTTTCCGATGGTCAGGCGTCCCTTCTTTCCGATCTGTTTCGCCAGGAGTCCGGGAGGAAGGGTCTCATAAAAAAGCCCTCCCCGGATCTGGGGGTATTTTTTTTCAAAGGCCTTGACGAGGGGCGCCATGGCAAAAAAGTAGTTGCCTCCGACATAGAGGACAAGGCGGGGATGGGAGAGGTTCCCGTGGAGATCCGGAAGGTTGTCGACATCGGGCACCGTGACATCGATGCCCTTGTCGGGCGAGGGGTTGTTTCGCCCGTGGCTCCAGGGGGGGAAGATCTCCGAGGAGGCCGCCAGCGACTCGGCCGGGGAAAGGGGGCCGCCATGAAGGAACAGCGTAAGGCTTGCAAGAAATGCGGACGCGAGTCCAGACTTTTTCATGTTCTCTCCCTTGTTTGACAATTCAGCGTCGCCGTGGATCGGTCCCGGCGAAACTCCTCAGGCATGAGCGTACTGATAGCCGGCTTCGACCAGAAGGGGGAGGGTTCCCACAATGCCGGGCGTCAGCACCACGCCGGGGATCAGATGGTTGGTCAGCTCGGCCGCGATCTCTCCGTGGGTCTTGTGGTCGGGGTTGGTTCCTTCCTTTTTCAGTGCTCCGGAAAGCTCCCAGATCATGTTGTGGCAGGCCAGGAAGACGACGCCTCGGGCCTGGAGGACCGGAATGTTGTTGTCCTCGGGAGAAAGGACCCCGTGGGGATCATTCAGGGCCGACAGGGGCTTTGTCGAGGCAGGAGAGAGGCGGATCAGGGGGTTGGTCTTGGATTTGACCCCGGCCTTTTTGTAAAGGCGGTACTTTTCCCACATCGTGTCGTCAAAGAGGCCGAGATGGGCTGTTCCATGGGTGGCGGAGAGAACTAGCGCATCCTTTTTGCCAAAGCTGTAGACTTGGGCATTGAGGGAGTTTCTCATGAGGTTGAGCCAGGGAGAGCCGAAGATGGTGTTGTCCCAGACCTGTTTCGGTTTTGCATGATAGTGGAGAAGGAGGGCCAGGGCCTCGTGGTCCCATTCGTCCTGATGGAGGCTGATCATTGTCAACGAGCGATAGTCCCGTCGTCTTTTGGCCCGGGCCAGCGCCGAAAGGAGCGCATGGAGGTGGTGATCCCCCCGGGGTTGCAGGTCGAGGTGCTCTGACGCCGAGGCCAGAGGAACCTTTCCTCCGCCAAGACCGAGCGCGACTCCGGCCGTTCCCATCATGGCCAGCATTCCCAGCATTTCCCGACGCGACATGGATCGACTCATCGTTTGCCTCCTTCGTAGATCGTGGGTTGTGAGTTTCCCGGGGTGGTCAAGGCGCACGCTTTCCGCTGTCCGCCTTCAGGGAGCTCCGAGCGCTGCCCGGCCAGTGCGGGAACCGCACCGGGGGGAACGGCAGACGGACGTGTCCCGTCCTTGATTGCCGGATTCCTTTCGTGGCTGAACAGAAGAATAAAGGAAATTGACGACCATTTCCCTTAATAAATTCTTATTGAGGCGATAAGTTTTTTGACGAGGAAGGCGTTTTGAGACCTCCCGACTGCATTCTACCGAAAGTCAGACGGATTTCTCCAATGGATCATTGTCCCTGTCAACGGCCCCAATCCCCGGGGAAGGCTCTATGGACCGGAGTCATGGTAGAGTACGCTCATGTGGGAGCCCCGAAAGCCCCGGCGTGTGTAAAAGGAGAGGGCGGAAAGATTCCGGAGGTCTGCCGAAAGCTGGAACCTGAGGCACCCCCGGGCCCGTCCCCAGGCTAGGGCCTCCCGAAGAAGCCGGGAGCCCAGCCCTCGGGAGCGGACCTCCCTGTGGATGACCAGGTCCTCGATCTGCCCTGAGACGCCGCCAGCCGCCGTCGAGACCAGAAGCTGGAGGCTCACCATGCCGACGACGGTCCCGGTCCTCGCTCTGGCCACGAGGAGGGTCCCCCTTTCGGGCGCGTCGAGGATCATCCGGAGCCCCCGGATCTGTCGGTCGCGGTCCACCGCAAAATCGGTCTCGAGGGAGAAGAGCTCGGCCAGAAGATTGGAAAGGGCGGGAAGATCCTCGGGCCGGGCGGTGTCGATCGCAAATTCTTGCATAGGGCTCTCCAGAGTGAGGGGGATTTCCCGGGGAAGGTCATGGGCCTGGACAGATCACGTCAGCAAGTGGGAGGACAAAAATGAACACCTTATGTGTCATCGCCTGTCCTTTTTGTCCTCTTTCTGTCGTTTTGGGAGGGCCCTTCTCCTCAGAGGGCCGTTCAGGGCTGAGGTTGGGAATGGCATCTGCCTTGCATGCAGGGACATGAAAAAGGATCCGATACTTTCACCCATCGGTCAAGGAGCCCCCGGACATGAATACGCTTCTGAGAAATTACGATCCAGGGAATTTTTATGACGAACTTGTCATCTCTCCCGGCCTCCCGCGCCCTTCGGCCAAGCTCTTCTTCGAACTTCTGGACTCCCTTCCGTCCGGTGAACTCGAGCGTCTCCAGAAGGCGGCGGAAACAGCCCTCTACCGGATGGGGGTCACCTTTACGGTTTACAATGATGGCCGGGGACTTGAGAAAATCATGCCCTTCGACATCATTCCCCGTGTGGTCGGGGCCAGGGAATGGAGTGTCGTCGAGGAAGGGCTGAAACAGCGGATTACCGCCCTCAACCTCTTCATCGATGATGTTTACGGCAGGCAGATGATCCTCCGGGACCGGGTCATCCCGGAAGAGTTGGTGCTTTCCTCCACGGCCTATCGCCCCGAATGCCGGGGAATCAGGGTTCCCGGCGGGATCTGGTGCCATGTCACCGGCTCGGATCTGATCCGTGACCGGTCGGGCGAGTTTTTTGTGCTGGAAGACAATCTCCGATGTCCTTCGGGAATTTCCTACGTCCTTGAAAATCGTCACGTCCTGAAACGGACCTTTGCCGACTCTTTTGCCACCTCCCGCATCTGCTCCGTCGATGATTACCCTCTCCGGCTTCTCGAATCTCTGGAATCGCTCGCCCCGCATACGGACTCTCCCACCGTGGTCCTGCTGAGCCCCGGCGTCTACAACTCGGCCTATTTCGAGCACTCCTTCCTCGCCCAGCAGATGGGAATCGAACTGGTGGAGCCGGCCGATCTCCATGTGGTCGATGGCTTTCTGACCATGCGGACCACCCGGGGGCCCCGGCGGGTCGATGTTGTCTACCGGAGGATCGACGATGACTTTCTGGATCCTACGGTCTTCCGGGCCGACTCCCTTCTGGGAGTCCCCGGCATCATGGAGGTCTACCGTGCGGGAGGGGTGGCCCTGGCCAATGCTCCCGGGACGGGGATTGCCGACGACAAGGCCATCTATGCCTGGGTTCCGAAGATGATCGACTATTATCTGAAGGAAGATCCCATTCTCAAAAACGTTCCGACCTGGATCTGCTCTGATCCCCGGGAGAGGGAGCATGTCCTCTCCAACCTGTCGACCATGGTGGTCAAGACCACAAACGACTCTGGCGGATACGGCATGATGATCGGACCCTGTGCCTCCCGGGCCGAACAGGAGATGTTCCGGGAGCGGATTCTTGCCAATCCCCGACATTATATCGGGCAGGAGACCCTCTCCCTCTCCCGGGCCCCGGTCCTGATCGGGGACCATCTCGAGGGCCGGCATGTCGACCTGCGACCCTACATCATCTATGGGAAGGAGATCTATGTGACCCCCGGAGGACTGACCCGGGTCGCCCTCAAGAAGGACTCCCTCGTTGTCAACTCCTCCCAGGGCGGGGGAAGCAAGGATACCTGGGTCCTGAAGGACTGATCGCACTTGCCCAAAGGAGATTCCATGCTGAGTCGCGTTGCCGATTCGATCTACTGGATGAGCCGGAGCCTCGAGCGGGCCGAAAATGTGGCCCGCTTCATCGACGTCAATCTGAACCTCATGCTCGACAGCGAGGTCCTGGAAGGAACCCAGTGGCGCCCTCTGATCATTACGAGCGGAGACCAGGCCCTCTTCGAGGCCAGGTATGGAGAGGCCACGAAGGAGTCCGTCATACGATTCCTGACCTTCGACACCGCCAACCCGAACTCCATCCTTTCCTGTGTCTCGTCGGCCCGGGAAAATGCCCGATCGGTCCGGGAAATCATCTCCTCCGAGATGTGGGAACAGGCGAACCGGTTCTACCATCTGATCCGGGAGGCGGCAGAAGGCGAGGCCATTCTCAGAAATCCCCATGCCTTCTATACCTCGGTGAAGATGGAGAGCCACCTGTTCGACGGCATCACCGGGACGACCCTGACCCGGAGCGAACCCTGGCACTTTCTTCGACTCGGAAAAATGCTCGAAAGGGCCGACAAGACCTCACGCATCCTGGACGTGAAGTATTTCTTTCTCCTCCCGTCTCCCGACTGGGTGGGAAGTGCGATCGACGGAGTCCAGTGGGCGGCCCTCCTGCGCTCGGCCAGCGCCTTCGAGATGTACCGGAAGCGTCACCGGCGCATCACCCCGGAAAAGGTCGCAAACTTCCTGATCCTCGACCGTTTCTTTCCCCGGTCGATTTCCTTTTGTCTGTTCGTGGCTCAGGAGTCCCTCCGGGCGATCACCGGAACCCCTGAAAACCAGTACCGAAATGTCGCGGAGCAGCGCCTCGGCCAGCTCGTGGCCCGCTTGAATTATTCGGATATCGAAGAGATAATAAAAGAGGGACTCCACGAATTCATCGACTCACTTCAGCTCCACCTGAACCGGATCGACGACGCGATCCATGAGACCTTCTTCGCGATCCCGAAAGTGTCCGGGAGCGCTTTCCCCCCACAAAAAAACCTGGGTCAGTAAGCCGGAGGGATCTCGATGACTTTTTGCGTCTCCATGAAGATCAGGGACGGGCTGGTAGGCATTGCGGACACGCGTATCACCGCCGGCCTCGAGCATACCACCGCCCGGAAGGTCACCCTTCACCGGATCGGAGACCGCCCCCTGTTTCTCATGACCTCGGGACTCCGGTCCGTCAGGGACAAGGCCATGACCTATTTCGAGGAGGTGCTGGAGGAAAGCACGGTTGGCTACGACAAGCTCTATCAGGTCGTCAACCTCTTCGCGACCCAGATCCGCAGGGTCTCCGCGGAAGACAAGACCGCCCTCCGGGAGGCCGGCCTCGACTTCAACCTCTTCACCATCGTGGGGGGCCAGCTCGAAAAGGACAGGGAGCACAAGCTGTACCTTCTCTATCCCGAAGGGAACTGGGTGGAGGTCAGCGAGTCGACCCCCTATTTCCTGATCGGGGAGAGCTCCTACGGCAAGCCCATCCTCGACCGTGTCCTCCGCTATTCTTCCTCCATGGAGTCGGCGCTAAAGCTCGCCTACCTCTCCTTCGACTCAACCCGGATCAGTGCGGTGGACGTCGACTTTCCCATCGACGTGGTCCTCTATCTCCATCGGACCCGAGAGCTTGTCCATCACCGGTATAACCGCAAGGATCTCCAGCACCTGCCTCATTGGTGGCAGGAACGGCTTCGGGCATCGGTGGAGGCCCTTCCCGACGAGTGGATTCAGGAGGCGCTCTCCAAGCTCTCCCGGCATGGCTGACCCATGCTCTTTTCCCTGACCCATGAAATCGGGTTCCATTTCGGGGAACCGGTCCATTTCGAACCGCTCTTTCTCCGGATGCGTCCCCGCACCGATGCAATGCAGTCCCTCTTGTCCTTCAGGGTCGAAATCTCCCCCGCTCCCGAGCGGATCGACCGCATTGCCGATCTCGATGGAAACGATCTCGACCGTCTCTGGTTCCGGGAGCCACAAAAGTCCCTGGTGCTGAAGGCGACCTCACAGGTCCGGACCCTTCGCTCCAACCCCTTTGACTTCCTCTTCCACGATTATCGGGCGGGAACCCTTCCCCTGTCCTATCCCGTGCGCCTTCGCCCTCTTCTTTCCCCCTATCTGGCCCCGGGTCCCTCCCCGGGGCGGGGACCCCTCTTCGAGAGATTCATGGCACATCTCAAGGAGGTCTCCCGGATGGAGACCCTTCCCTTCCTGACGGCCCTGGCCCGCACCATCCCTGACATGCTCGCGCCCGAGATCCGGGAGGAGGGGCATCCCCGTTCCCCCGAGGAGACTCTGGCGGAGGGCTCCGGATCCTGCCGGGATTTTGCCCTTCTGGCCATGGAGGCTTGCCGCTCCCTGAACATCGGCGCCAGATTCACGANNACGAGCGGGTACCATTTTCCTGTCGCTCCGACTGCGGCGACCCTTCATGGCTGGGCCGAGGTCTATCTCCCGGAGGTCGGATGGAGGGGGGTCGACCCGAGCGAGGGAATTCTGACGGCGGATCGCCATATCGCCCTCGTCTCCTCCGCCGACCCCTTTCTGACCCTTCCCACGGAGGGGTTCTATCGCGGAGAGGGATCCTCGGTCCTCACCACATCGGTCCGGGTCGATCTCCTGGAGAAGGAGCCGGCGGCGGGGGATCGGGAGCCCCCCCCTTGTCCCGGATCGGGTGACCGTCCCGGACCTGCCCCGGGAGATTCCTCGCCCTCCCTTGGCTGACTCTCTCGCCTCCTTCCCGGCCCGTTGATCCGGAAAGCACAAATCTCAGACCAACGACGACTCCTCCACCCTTTAAACTTCTCCTGCCCTGAATTCTTCTCCGATCATCCTGCCGTCTTTTTTATTTGAGTTTTTTCATGCGTGATTCCGCACGCACTTTCCATATTCGTGCGAATATGCCCGATTATTGCGTGCGATACCGCTCTTCATGGATTTCTTTATTTTTTAAATAATATTTATTCAAAGTGACTTGCGTGAAAACAATCGTTTGGCACTTCTCTTGCTAATTGTGGATTGCCCGCCCTTTCAATGAGGAAAGGGCGGAAACACACCGGACTCAAAGTCTGACGAATGGAGGTTTCAACTGATGGGAAAACATGTCATCACGATGCTTCCCGGCGAGGGAACAGGGCCGGAAATCTGCGAAGCGGCCCGAAGGGTCATCGACCACAGCGGCGTGGAGATTGTCTGGGAGTATGAAGATATCGGGCTCGACTGCCTGGACAAGTATGGAACCCTTCTCCCTGAGAAGACCATCAAGTCGATTGCGAAGAACAAGATTGCCATCAAGGGCCCCACGACCACACCGGTCGGAACCGGCCACAAAAGCGCGAACGTGACGCTCAGAAAGCTCTTCGATCTCTATGCCAACGTTCGTCCGGCCAAGCTGATCCCCGTGTTGAAGCGCCCTTGGGACCAGATCGACATCCTGACCTTCCGGGAGAACACCGAGGACTCCTATGCCGCCATCGAACACATGGTCTCCGACGAGGTGGCCCAGTGCCTCAAGGTGATCACCTGGCCGGGATCGGTCCGGATCGCCGAGTTTGCCTTCAAGTGGGCCAAGGCCAATGGACGCAAGAAGATCCAGTGCGTTCACAAGGCGAACATCATGAAGATGACCGATGGTCTCTTCCTGGAAGCCTTCCGCGAGGTGGCCAAGAAGTACCCCGAGATCGAAGCCGGTGACATCATCGTCGACAACTGCTGCATGCAGCTCGTGAGAAACCCCGCACAGTTCGATTGCCTCGTGCTTCCGAACCTCTACGGGGATATCCTCTCCGACCTCTGCGCCGGACTTGTGGGCGGACTGGGATTCGCTCCCGGTGCCAACATCGGCGACAACTGCTCCATCTTCGAGGCGGTTCACGGATCGGCTCCAAAGTACGCCGGAATGAAGAAGGTCAACCCCTCCGCCGTCCTCCTCTCGGGAGTGATGATGCTCCGCTGGATCGGTGAAAATGCCGCCGCGGACAAGATCGAGAAGGGCATGAACAAGGTTCTGGCCGAGGCCAAGACCCTGACCTACGATGCCGGCGGGACGGCTTCCACCGACGAATATGCCGATGCCATCATCCGTGCCATGGACACCGTCTAAGACCCCTACGAGCGAAGGAGCACTGTCATGTTGACGAAAGCGACGACCGGCCGCGCCAAGCGGCCAGCAAAACCCATCACCCTCGTGGGTGTGGATGTTTATATCATCACCGAAAACGGCATCCCCCAGTTCGACGACTACGGCGCCTTCAAGATCGAGTTCGTCTCCAATCGCGGAACGAAGGTCTGGCCGGGGTACGTGAGCGACGACCTCATGCTGGTCAACTGGTATCGCTGCCGCTTCATGGCGACCAAGACGGTGACCGATGCCGATGTGGACACCTTCATCGCGGCCCTGTCGAAGAAGTGGAAGTGGTCGGCGGCCCAGAAGCTCTGGAACTACGGAGACGAGGCGGGATTCAGCAAGGCCTACTAGAACACCACCCGTTATTCAGGCTTGGAGAGGGAGGGGAGAAATCCCCTCCTTTTTTTTGCCGTCTTTCCAAAGGAAAAGGCATCGGGAAGGTGCTCAGGGAGAAGCAAAAGACTCAGGAGGGGTCGTTTCCGGGCGATTCTGCCTCCTCCTGATCGCCTTTCAGGCGACGGTCCAGGGCCCAGCGGCTGATTCCTAGAGCCTGCGCCGCCCGGGTCTTGTTTCCCCCCGAGCGGGCGAGAATGTCGGCGATCAGCCGGCGCTCCACTCCATCGAGGGTGTCCTCTCCCATCCGGAAGGGCAGGAGAAGGGTGCGGGGATCGGGATCGTCCGGGATGGCCACGGGAAGGGGCTCGTGGGCGGGCGAGCGGAGATCCGAGGGAAAATGGCCGGGCTCGAGCTGGGTTCCCGAGCAAAAGAGAACGGCCCGTTCCACCAGGTTCGAGAGCTCCCGGATGTTCCCGGGAAAGGAATAGCCCTTCAAAAGCTTCTGGGCGGCGGGAGAGAGGCGCAGGATCTTCTTGCGAAAGGTCTGGGCCGAGAGATGCAGAAAACGTTCGGCCAGGGGGACGATGTCACCAACCCTCTCCCGAAGCGGGGGGATGGCGAGGGTCACGACATTGAGCCGATAGAAAAGATCCTCCCGAAAGCGCCCCTCCTTCACCGCGACGCGGAGATCCCGGTGAGTGGCGGCCATGAAGCGGACATTCACCGGGAAGGGAGCTCCTCCTCCCACCCGACGGATGGTGCGCTCCTCGATGACCCGGAGAAGCTTGGCCTGAAGGGGCAGGGGAAGGTCGCCGATCTCGTCGAGGAGGACCGTTCCCCCCTCGGCGAGTTCGACCAGGCCGATGCGCCGGCCGGTGGCTCCGGTGAAGGACCCTTTTTCATAGCCGAAGAGCTCGCTCTCGAAGAGCTCGGAGGGGATCGCTGGGCAGTCCACCTCGATGAAGGGGCGGTCCCCGGAGGGGCCGTTGTAATGGAGCACCTTGGCGACATACTCCTTGCCCGTTCCGGTCTCGCCCTGAAGAAGAACCGTCACCCTGTCGTTTTCCACAAGGCCCGCCACCTGATCCCGCAGGGATGCTCCGGCGGGGCTTTCCGCAATCATCCGGTCGAGGGAGTATCGGCCGGATTCCCGGCTCGTCCAGTAGCGGGCCTCCCGGGACAGGGCGAGAAATCGCACGGCATTCGAGACCGAAAGAAAGAGCTCGTCCATGTCGATGTTCTTGGCCACGAAGTCGAAGGCCCCGAGGCGCATGGCCTCCACCGCATCCTTGACGGTTCCCCGGGCGGTGAGCAGGATGACGGGGATATCGAGGTCCGAGGCCCGGATCTCCCGGAGAAGGTCGAGCCCCGACATCCCCGGCATGACAATGTCCAAAAGAAGGATGTCCGGGGGGGAGGTACGCAGGGCCACAAGCCCCTCTTCGGCGGAGGTCGCGGTGGTCACCTGGTAGCCCCGTTCCGAGAGGCGAAGGGCAAAGGCCTCCCGAATCAGGGGTTCGTCTTCCACCAAAAGGATGCTGGAACTCATGGGGACTCCTGTTCCTGTCTCAGGGGAAGCCAGACCGTGGCCCGAACCCCTCCCTCTCCGGGGCTTTCGATGAGCAGGTGGCCCCGGTGCCGGTCGACGATGTCACGGCAGATTGTGAGTCCCAGCCCCACCCCCTTCGCCTTGCCATGGGTGAAGAAGGGCTCGTTGATGCGTTTGAGAAGGGCCGGGGAGATCCCGGGTCCCGTGTCCTTGAGGCAGACCGAGACGCCCTCCCCGGTCGGGCGATCTTCCCGGGAGAGGTGGATGTCGAGGCTTCCTCCTCCCGAGGACATGGCGTCGAGGGCATTCATCGCCAGATTGAGAAAAACCTGCTGAAGGGGCCCCCGGGCCCCTTCCACCGAAGGAACATCCCCGGCGTGGGTGATCCGGAGCGTGACCTGGCGCTTTTTGAAGGTCTCCGACAGGAGGGATTGGGTATCCCGGATGAGCTCGTCGAGGGAGATCTCCGAGAGATCGAAGCTTCGGGGGCGGAGCTGGGAGAGGTGGCTCTCGAGCAGCTCATCGATCCGCCGGGCCTCCCGGGTGATGAGCGAGGCCTGGCGACGAAGGGGCTCGGGAAGCTCCCGGCTTTGTCCCATGTGGTCGGCGAGGCTTCCGATGCCGATGAGGGGATTGCGGATTTCATGGAGAAGGCCTCCGGCAAGCTGTCCCACCAGGCGGATCTGCTCGGTGTGCCGGAGGGCCTCGAGGAGGCGCTCCCGCTCCGAGAGGTCGGTCAGGATGGCCAGAAAATACCGGATGGTGCCGTCGGGATCCATCACCGGACTGATGTTCTCCCAGACGAGAAACTCCGTCTTGTCCCGCCGCCGGTTGATGAAGCGTCCGGTAAAGGGTTTGCCGGACAGGAGGTTCTGCCAGAGGGTGTCATAGAATTCGGGGGGCTGGCGTCCCGAGGACAGGATCCGGGGGGTTCGGCCGATGGCCTCCTGCCGGACAATTCCCGACATCCGTTCCATGGCGGGATTCCATTCGAGGATCATCCCCCGGGTATCGGTCAGGATCACCCCGTCCTGGAGCTGGGCAAAGAGTCTTTTGTAGAGGGAGAGCTGGGTCTCCTCCCGCTTCCAGCGCTCAAGGAGCGTGGCAAAGGTGTTGGCCACCGTTTCGAGGAAGGCGATCTCCGTCGGGTCGAAGCGCCGGACGCTTGTGGTGTGGGCGCTCATGGCCCCGAGCACCTGGTCCTGGAACATCATGGGAACGCTCACCCCCGAACGGACGCCATGCTCGGAGAGGAGCTTGGAGGGGGAAAAGCGCGTTTCGGTGAGGAGATCCTCCACGATGACAGGTCGCTTCTGCCGGATGGAAAATCCCGCCTGGGAGTGAATCCCGCCCTCCTGAACATAGCTTCCCACAAGGCCGGGCCTCCATCCCACTCCCGCCATCAGGTGAAGGAGCGGATCGGAGTCACCGGGAATCAGAATTTTGCAGAACTCCACGTCGAGCGCTCGGGCGGTCTCCCGGGAGGCCATCTCGGCAATCTCGGTGATTTCGGCGCCCTTGACGGCCAGATGGGCGATGCGCCCCAGAACCTCCTGATAGCGCCCGAAGGCCAGGGTTTCCCGGGCCAGGACCTCAAGGTCCGTCATGTCCTGAACATGGACAAGGGCCCGGTCCTCTCCGGAGAGCGCCCCCGGAAGACATGTCGCCTGGCAGTCGACGATGCGGGGATCCCCCTCCGGGGTGCGTGCGGCAATCTTGCGGCGAAGGGCTGAAGTGGTCGTCAGAACCTGCCGGGCGATCTCCCTGAGATGGGACTCCAGGGAGCGGGAGGTGCCATCGGGGGAGTCGACATGGAGCTCCCGAAGAATCCTTTCGCAGTCGGGCGAGGTGAAGTGAACGACTCCCTGGCGGTCGAAGAGGCAAAATCCGCCCTCACCGGCCCCTTCAGAGTCCCGGGACAGGATCCGTTCGAGGGGAATGGTAAATGAAAGCGTTCCGAGAGTGTCTTTCCGGTGTGTCTTCATCCTCTTGCGCGGGAGACTCCGGCATTCATGCCGGGGAGGGATA
>DGKK01000045.1 GCA_002387725.1 Nitrospirae bacterium UBA4572 | reverse complement strand
ATCAAGAAGTGCCGAATGTGGGTTGAGGAACAGGCGGGATTCTCTCGTCGATCGTTTCCACCAGCCGGATCTTTCGAGCCACGCCGGAGACAAGCCCCAGGTGATCCATTCTTCGAACATCCGATAACGGGGTCGAATCAGCCATCCATCCTCATGACCTTAATCGGTCAGGAAGCATTAAATCGCATTCAAACAAAGGAAATCAAGCATTTTATTTGCTAAGAAAATATCGTTAAACGAAAATCACTTAGAAATCCCCTCCAACTTCACGGGAGAAGTGCTGGATGTGGGTTAGAAATGGAATAACTAAAGTATTTTACCGTTCGGTGAAAATTTGTTGACGATTTTATGATTAGCATCTAAAATTTCCCCATCGGTAAAAAATTATGGAGAAAAAAGCCATGAAGCCAAAAAGTTTACCGCTCGGGAATATTGATCATGAGCCGATCAGGATTCGTTCGACCGAGGATCTTGGGGCCGTTCTAAAGGTCAGAAGAAAGAAGCAGAAGATGACGCAGTCCGACTTGGCTGCCCTGGCCGGGACGGGTGTCCGGTACATTGTAGATCTGGAGAACGGGAAACCCACAGCGAGGATCGGTCCGGCATTCAAACTTATCGAGTGGCTCGGTCTCGAGGTCACAATCCGGGAAAAGAAAATTGACTAAGGAACTTTTCGTCTATATCGCCGGCCGCAAGATCGGGACTCTCGACGAAGTGAACGAATCCCTCCGCTTCCGGTACGAGGATTCATACCGCAAAGATCCCTCGGCGATTCCCTTGTCTTCCTGGATTCCGCTTAGGGAAGATGAGACGGTGGGAGCGCCTGTCCGGAACTACTTTGAGAATCTTCTTCCGGAAGGAGACTTAAGAGATCTCATTTCCAAAGCCATCCAGGTGTCAAAAGAAAATGTCTTCGGCTTTCTTGAGCACTTCGGCGGCGACATGGCCGGAAACCTCTCCATTCTTCTTCCCGGAGAAGAACCCGGTCAAAGACGCTATCTCCCGATTCCCCGACCCCTTATTCTGGAATGGAGCGAGAACCATTCCGGAAAGCCTCTGGTTCTTCAGGCCAAGGATTCGCGTCTGTCGATCTCCGGGGCCCAGGACAAAATCTCCCTTTATCTCGACTCCTCCGGCGAATTCTATCTTCCGGTCGGCGACGCTCCCTCTACCCATATACTCAAACCGGATATCCGGTTTCGGGAGGGGATGTCTCACTCCTCCCTCAACGAAGCCTTCGTCATGAAACTTGCCGAAAAGATCGGCATGGACGTTCCGCAAACGGAATACCTGCCGGAAATCCGTTCGGTCCTCGTGAAGAGATATGACAGGACCTGGCCGGAGGATTCGAGCGGCCCGATCGGCAGGATCAAGCAGGAAGATCTCTGCCAGCTCTCCGATGTCCTCTCGAACAAGAAATACGAAGCCGAAGGGGGTCTCACTCTTTCACAATGCTTCGGCCTGGTCCGAAAACATTCGACTCAACCGGGTCCGGACACGATCCGTCTCATCGGTTGGCTTGCCTTCAATGGAGCTGTTGGAAACATGGACGGCCACGCCAAAAACCTTTCCATGCTCACCAATAGGGATAAAACAGTTCGGCTGGCTCCTTTTTACGACCTCATGTCGACAACCATCTATCCGGAACTGAGCCGGAAAATGGCGTTCAGGATCGGAGGGGAAAACCGGCCGGAATGGCTGATGAGTCGTCACTGGAAGAGATTTGCCGATGAAATGGAAATCAAGAGTCCCCTCGTCTTCAGGACGATCGAAAACATTATCGGGAAGGTGCAGAAGGAGCTCCCTTCCGTAAAGTTGGAGATCGAAAATCTGGCTCTCTCGGAATCCGAGAGGACCTTCCTAGATAAATTGACACGCCATATCGAGAAGAGCGCAACAATGGCCAATCGTCTTCAGATTGCCACGAAAGGAAGGACTTCCGAGAGGGATAGGGAGCTTCCTCATGAGGAAGAAGAGGAGAAGATCATTGGACCATCATGAAGTCAAATGCACTTTCCTCCCGTGCGCTCACTGAAGACCCCGGACTTGAGTGCGCGCACGGGAGGAAAAAGTCTTCCCCACGCCCGCGGCGGTTTTTTTGTGCGCTTTTGTCTATGAGACTTTCGTCAACGGAACGATTTTCGGCCTCGGCCTGGATTCGGCTTCCAAGAGATCCCACTTCATCTGATTGTCCAACCATGATTCAGGGGTGGTCCCGGTCAAAAGGCCAACCCGGATCGCCATCTCTGCCGAAATTCCCGATTTTCCATTGAGAATGCGGGAAAGCGCAACCCGTGTGATCCCAAGCCTTGAAGCGGCTTCCGTCACGGTCATATCTTCCGGTAAAAATTCCCTCAATATTTCGCCCGGGTGAGCCGGATCAGCCATTCTTCCCATCTTCTTCCTCCTTAATGGTAGTCGAGATAATCCACGTCAAAGGCGTGTTCTCCTTCAAACCGAAAAACCATGCGCGTATTTCCATCCACTCTGACAGACCAAAATTCCCCCAGATCTCCCTTCAGCTGATGGAGTTTCCAGCCAGGGGCGCCCATATCGTCCGGGCACTTCGACACATCGAGACGGGTTAGCTGCAATCTCAATCGAGAGGCGTGTTCGGGCTGAATTCCAGCCTTCGATCCCGCGTGAAAGAACTGATCCAATCCTTTGTGACGAAATGTCTTTATCATGGTAAAATCGTATACCGTATATTTACGGTTGTCAATGCCCCTCCCCCGCTCCGGCAGGTTTTTGTGCCTCTAGGGACTGATCGGTGAAGAGGATGGCCCCCATCACTCCCGGTCACCGGCGAAAGTCCCCGAACAAGAAAAGAGCGTCCCCTGCCTTCCCGTTTCTCCGTAATTCTGACGGACCACGAGTCTTTCATTTTTTCATTCCCCTGATTTGATCCCCGACTCTTTCAGGAAGGCGCGGTGGGTTCCGGTCTTCATGGCGTTTCCCGGGTGCACCGGGACCGGGATCAACGTTGGTTTCCCGGCTTTCTTAAAAATGTGGAGGGAGGCTTGGAGATCCTTGAAGGTCAGGCAGCTGACATAGGAGGCCTCCCCAGTCAATGACAGGCCCTCTCCCCGAAGACGGTATTCGCGGGCCTCTTTCTCCCCTTCTCCCTCCTCGGAAAAAATCCAAACGACTTTTTGTGCAGATTTGCACGAATTCGGGATTATCGCACGGGATTTTCGTCGGATAAAACGTAAAAAACAAGTAAAACTTAATATTCATAATAATATATAAATTTGGCACACAAAGTGCTAATTAGGGGGCTCAGTCGGAGATTCAGAAGCCCGGCATCTTGCCGGCAAAGAGAGCGTCAGTGTGGATTAGATGCCCTCGGGCCCTTTCCACTCGGCATTCAAGGGAGATCGTCATGACACAGACTATGGCAAGCCTTGCCTCGGCACTTATGTTCGTCACCCCGTGGCCGCTTTTGGCGACCGGCCTTCTCCTGGGGTTCGGAGCCGATCGTCGCCCCCGTTTCATGAGGAGGGCCGTCGCGGGATCCGCCTGGTTCGCCCTGGCCTGCGCCATTGGCGCAACCGTTGCCTACGGGGTTGGTCTGACCCGGCCGGCCACCTATTACTCCGTTCCTCTCCCGGACAAGCTGGGAGCGTTCGAGATCAATATCGCGGTCAACCCCCTCACCCTCGTGATGCTGTTGCTGGTGGCCTTCGTGGGAATGATCGTGTCGCGTTTTTCGACGAGCTACATGGACGGGGACAGCCGGGAAGGGAGCTTTCACCGGTGGCTGGCCCTGACCCTGGGATCCTTCTTTACGCTGATTGTCGTCGGAAACATGTGGGCCTTCCTTCTCTCCTGGATCGCCACCAGCCTCTTCCTCCACGAGTTGCTGGCCTTCTACAAGGACCGGCCGAATGCCCTGATGGCGGCCCGCAAGAAATACCTGCTCCACCGGATTGCCGACGCGAGCCTTCTGGGGGCGATCATTCTCGTCGTCCGCACCCTGCACACGTCGGACTTTTCCGGGATTGCTCCTTCTATTCGCGCCCTGAATGGGGCACTCCCTGAGGCCCTTCTGGTCGCAAGCGGTCTCATCGTCCTGGCGGCGGTCCTGAAGAGCGCCCAGTTTCCCTTCCATGGCTGGCTGATCCAGGTGATGGAGGCTCCGACCCCGGTCTCCGCGCTTCTGCATGCCGGCATCATCTACACCGGGACCTTTCTGGCCCTTCGGATGAGCCCGATCCTCTCGGTGGCGGGAGGGGCCAGGGAGGCGATGGTCCTGACCGGACTTCTCTCGGTCGCGGTGGCCTCCCTGATGATGATGGTGGAGACGAACATCAAGGAGTCGCTCGCCTATTCGACCTGTGCCCAGATGGGATTCATGGTGATGGAATGCGGTCTGGGGCTCTATAGCCTGGCGGTGATGCACATCGTTGCCCATTCCGTGTACAAGGCGCACGCCTTCCTGTCGTCTGGCAGCGTGGTCGATCACTTCAGGGCCCCGGCCCTTCCGGCCACCCCGGAATCGTCCTCCGCTCTTCGGGCCTTTCTGGGACTTTCCATTGGAGCCCTGATGACCTTTGCCGTGGGAAGCCTCTTCGGCATCGCCTTTCAACAGCAGCCGGCCCTGATCGTCCTGGGGATGGTCCTGTCGGTGGGAGTCACCCAGCTCATGCTTCCGGCCTTGAATGCCCGGCATGCCGGCATGGGATCCCTGTTCTTGTGGACGGGGGGAATGAGCGCGGCAGTCTGCACCGCCTATTTCGGGTTCCACAGGGTGTTCGATCTGATTCTCGGGTCGAGCCTTCCGGCCGCGGGATTTTCGGAAGATGCCGTCCAGCGGGGAATCCTGGGAGGCATTGCGGTCGTCTTCATCGGTCTTCTGCTCCTTCAGCAACGGCTTCCTGAGATTCTCGGGAAGCCCTTTTGGCAGGCCGTCTACGTTCATCTTTACAACGGCCTTTACGTCGACATCTTCATTGCCCGGATGGTGGGGAGGCCGGCCACGGAAGCGGCCGTCCGCCCACCTCATCCTTCACGCTCCAACCCCAGCGAGGTGCTCCCATGAACGTCATCGATCGACCTGTGAATGCCATCGACAAAAAGGTGGAGGCGGCCTGCCAGATGATTGCCCCCGTGTGGCCCCTCAAAAACTTTGTGGCGGTCAATCCCTACTTCGGAATGGCCGACAAGCCGTTCTGGAAGGCGGGAGCCGATCTCGAACGCATCACCGGAACCGGGCTCTGCATGCCCCGGGAATACTACCGCGAGCAGGTCGCGAGCGGCCGCATCACGCGGAAAGATCTGGCGGAAGCCCTCCGTCAGACGGGAAGTTCCTGGGATGTTGACGCCCTGGAGAAGGCCCTATCGGAAAAGGACGTTTCCGTTCCAAAGACCTTCCCCCTGTTCAGCAGCTTCCTGGCAAGCTTCGACCGGAAGGAATGGTCGGAGTTTGTCGTGGAGCGGATCAGCCAGTACTGCGCCGCCTGGTTCGACGAAGGGCAGTCCCTGTGGCCGTTGCCCTGGAAGAAGGAGACGCTCTATCGGGGATGGCTCAAATACGCCGCCCTCGACAAGAGTCCGTGGATGATGGGACTTCGGGGAATGGCACGGGAAATTTCCGCCCTTCCACCCTCCCCCGGCGCGGCCATCTCCTGGGCGCTCAGAATCCTCGACGTCCCCGAGAAAGCGATGGGCGACTACCTCTACGCGTCGCTTTTGAGCGTCGGGGGATGGGCGGCCTGGGCCCGCTACCTGCGCTGGCAGGCCGAACTTGCCGGAGGAAAGGACGACACGATGCGCGAGCTTCTCGCCATCCGCCTGGTCTGGGATGCCATTCTTTTCAATCTCCGGAAGAACATGTATCTCGAGAAAAAATGGAAGGAGGTTCTCCGTGAGGCCTCTGTTTCGGCCCCATCCGCCGATCCGGCCCACCATGTCGATGCCTTGCTTCAGATCGCCCTAGAGGCGGGGTACCAAAGGCAGATGATCGGGGCACTTTCCCGGTCCGGCCGTCCGGAAGAGGCGGAGATCCGTGCCGAGGCGCAGGCGGTGTTCTGCATCGACGTCCGCTCCGAGATCTTCCGGCGGGCGCTGGAGACGGTCTCGCCCGCCGTCCGGACCCACGGATTTGCGGGATTTTTCGGAGTCCTGGCGGCATACCATCCTCTGGGAGCGGCAAGTCCCAAGGGACACCTTCCCATCCTCTTCAACCCCTCCTACCGGATACGGGAGGCTCCTGCCGGGGCCTCCGAGGAGGAGATCGGCCGGATGGCGGAAGAGCGGCGTCAGCGGATTCGCGTCTCCCAGGCCTGGAAGACCTTCAAGACGTCGGCCTCCTCCTGTTTCTCCTTCGTCGAATCGTTCGGCGTGCTTTCTGTCGGGAAGCTTCTGGGAGACAGCATGGGATGGAGCCGGTCCGTGGACCATCCCGACACCAAAGGACTGAAGAAAGGGGAGACCAGGCTCCTCAAGCCCGTCCTGGATCCTCCCCGGGACGTGGCTGCAGACAGGGGAGACGGCAGTGGTCCCTCCGGGATCCCTCTGGCCGATCGGC
>DGKK01000011.1 GCA_002387725.1 Nitrospirae bacterium UBA4572 | reverse complement strand
TCCCATCCATACCGTCTATGAGCTGGCGGAGTTCTTTCTCGATGTCGCCCGGGTTGCCATGGTTCCCGGGACGCCCTTCGGCAGCCCCCTCCACATGCGGCTCTCCTACGCGGCCTCTCAGGAGGCGCTGGAGGAGGCGCTGAAAAGACTTTCGGAGGCGGTGGCGCTTTTGGATTGAGGCTTCTGGCAAGGGAGGGAAGGGAATAAAAGGGTCGGATGGCGAGTCTTGCCGGCCGGAGGCGATTGTCGTCCGATTCGAGGGTGTTGTATCATGGTCCTCAGGAAGAGATCTCGGAAAACGTGACATCCCAAATCATTCCCTTACAAGGAGTCAGCCATGCCGCTCTATGAGTATTCCTGCGAGAAATGCCATTCCGTCGTGGAGAAGATCCAGAAGTTCTCCGATCCCCCCCTGACAGTCTGCGAGAAGTGCGGAGGCCCCTTGGTGCGGCTTATGGGAAAACCCGCCCTTCAGTTCAAGGGGACGGGCTTTTATATCACCGACTATGTGAAGAAGGGGGGAGGAGAGTCCGAAGGGAAGTCCAAGGGCACGGAGTCAACGTCGATCGAAGGTGCTTCGGCGTCCTCCACGGCCGCCGCCTCTGCCTCGTCTTCGCCGGCGCCCGCCGCCCCGGCCGCCTCTTCTCCCTCCCCCGGCGCCGCCTCGAACGCCTGATCGGCGGGATCCTGATGCCACCGGGCCGCCTTCTTCTGAGTGGCAGGGGCCCGGGTCCGTAGTCCTTTACCCCACTGTATCAGTATTGACAGGTCAGCGGATCTGCCCGTCGTCCATGGCGATGTGGCGATCCGCTTTTTTTGCCAGTGTCTCGTTGTGCGTCGTTACAAGACAGGTCATATGAAACCGGCTCGACAGGGTTTGCAGGAGGGTAAAGACCTCAAGACCCGTGTGCGAGTCGAGATTCCCGGTAGGTTCGTCGGCCAGGAGGAGCGCCGGTTTCATGACCAGGGCCCGCGCGACCGCCACCCGTTGCTGTTCTCCCCCCGACAGTTCGGAGGGCTTGTGGTCGAGCCGGTCGCCAAGCCCTACCTCCTCGAGCAGTGTCCTCGCCCAAGAGGTGTCCTCCCGGTCTTTTCCGGAAATCCAGGTCGGCATCAGGACGTTTTCCAGCGCGGAAAATTCCGGAAGAAGATGGTGGAACTGAAAGATGAATCCGATCTTCGTCCTTCGGAAGGCGGCGAGATCCCGGTCTCTCTTGTCTGGGGGGGGGAGGGAGTCGTAAAGGATCTCTCCCGATGTGGGGCGGTCGAGAGTTCCCAGAAGGTGGAGGAGGGTGGACTTTCCCGCGCCCGAGGGGCCGGTGAGAACGGTAAAGGAGCCAGGGTCGAGGTGGAGGTCGATGGCCCGAAGGACCTCGATTGTCCGTCCTCCCCGAACGTAGGATCGGGAGAGGGCGCGGGTCGTGACGTCAAGGCCCGCCCCCCTCATTCGTACCTCAGGGCATCGACCGGATTGAGCCGGGCGGCCTGGCGGGAGGGGTAGATCGTTGCCAGAAAGCTGATGCCGACCGCCGAGAGGGAGACGGCCAGGAGATCCCTCATCCGGATGATCACGGGAATATGGCTGACGAAATAGACATCATTGGGAAGCGTGTAGTAGTGCTCGAGAAGGAAGGTGATGAAATAGCCCAGGGGAAGTCCCAGAAAAGTTCCGAATCCCCCTATGAGAAGTCCGTCGAGAATGAAGATGCTCATGACCTGCCGGTTCGACGCCCCCATGGTCTTGAGGATGGCGATCTCCTTTCCCTTGTCGATCACGATCATGGAAAGGGTGCTCACGATGTTGAACGAGGCCACGAGAACGATCAGGACAAGAATGATGAACATCACCAGCTTCTCCAGCATCAGGGCGGAAAAGAGGTTTTTGTTCATCTCGAGCCAGGATCGGGCCCAATAGGGAAAGCCCAGCTTCTTTCCGATCCTGTGGGCCATGTCGGTGGCCGCGAAGATATCGTGGACCCGGATCTCGAGCCCCGTCACGGAGCCCTGGGGGAGGCCAAGAAAACGGGCGGCCTGTCCGATCTCAAGGAGCGCCAGGGTATTGTCGTATTCGTAGAGCCCCGATTTGAAGATCCCGGCCACCTGGAAGTGACGGATCTTCGGGATCATCCCGAAGGCTGAGGGGGTTCCGGTGGGGCTGATGAGGTCGACCTTGTCCCCCACGTCCACGCCCAGGCGATCGGCCAGATCGGAGCCCAGGATCACCCCGGGGAGGTCCTCCGGTTTAGGGGTCCGGTCCCGGGAGAGGTCCGAGAGGTGTCCCTCGACCATGTAGCGGTCGATCCGGGTCACGAGGCTTTCATGGGCGGGATCGACCCCCCGGATGACGGTGCCGGAGACGGTCTTGTCCGCGGAGATCATGGCCTGGCCGACGATGAAGGGCGAGAGGGCGGTCACTCCCGGGATCGACGCGACGACCTTCTCGATCTGCGCCGGGTCCGGGATCGCGCTGCCGCGCCCATCGGTGAGGACGATATGGGAATTCACGCCGAGAATCTTCGAGCGGAGCTTATGCTGGAAGCCTGTCATGACGCCCAGGGTGGCCATGAGGGCCGCCACCCCCACCGTGACCCCCGCCACCGAAATCACGGTGTTGAGGGAGAGGCGCCGCTTGTCGCTTCGGGAGGAGCGAAGGTAGCGGAGGGCGACTCTCAGCTCAAAAAAAGGGGTCATGCGTCGGGCCTGAGCAGAGGGAAGAGAAGGACATCGCGGATGGAGGTCTGGTTGGTCAGAAGCATCACGAGCCTGTCGATGCCGATTCCTTCTCCTGCGGTGGGGGGAAGCCCATATTCCAGCGCGCGGACATAGTCATAGTCCGGAGGCGGGGCCTCCAGATCTCCGGACTGCCGCGATTCCTGCTGCGCCAGAAAGCGCCGGAGCTGTTCATCGGGATCGTTGAGCTCATTGAACCCGTTGGCCACTTCGATGCCGGCAATGAAGAGCTCGAAGCGGTCGGTGACCTCGGGGTCGTTCTCCGAGGAACGGGCCAGCGGGGAGATGGCCTTGGGGTATCCCGTGACGAAGGTCGGCTGGATCAGCGTCGGCTCGATGGCCTCCTCGAAGAGGACATTCAGAAGGAGTGCCACATAGGGCTTGCCCGGACGAGGCTCGGGAACCGGAAGGTTTTTGGAGTGCAAGAGGTCGAGGAGACGGCGGTCGTCGAAATAGTCTTCGGGAGAGAGACCGAAGGCCTCTCCGATGGAGTCGAGATAGGAGATCCTGCGAAAGGGAGGTGTCAGGTCGATCTCCCAGTCTCCGAAAGGGAGACGGGTCGTGCCGTGGATATGCCGGGCAAGATCGGAGAGGAGGCGTTCCGTGAGGTCCATGAGCTCCTCGTAGGAGGCATAGGCCGCATAGAACTCCATCATGGTGAATTCGGGATTGTGGCGTGTGCTGACGCCCTCGTTCCGGAAATTCCGGTTGATCTCATAGACCCGGGTCATCCCTCCCACGATGAGCCTCTTCAAATAGAGCTCCGGGGCGATCCGGAGAAAGAGCTCGAGATCGAGGGCATTGTGATGGGTGGAGAAGGGGCGGGCCAGCGCCCCTCCGGGTGTGGGCTGCATCATCGGGGTTTCCACTTCGATGAAGCCCTCCCCGTCCATGAAGCGCCGGATGAAGCGAACGATCAGGGATCGGGTGACAAAGACCCGATGGGTGTCCGGGGTGACGATGAGATCGACATAGCGTTGGCGATATCGGGCTTCGGTATCAGAAAGCCCGTGCCACTTGTCGGGCAGGGGGCGAATGGACTTGGACAGAAGTGTCAGGGAGGTGGCCTGGAGGGTCGGCTCCCCCGTCTTGGTGAAAAAGAAGGTGCCTTCGACGCCGACAATATCGCCCAGGTCGAGAAGTTCGGCCCAGGTGGCATAGTCGTCGCCGAGAGCGTCGGCCTTTGCATAGATCTGGAATCGCTCCCCCTCGTCCTGGAGGGTGGCGAAGAAGGCCTTTCCAAATTTGCGCATGAGGACAATGCGACCGGCGATGCGGGCTTGAGGGGCCGGATCCGGAAGTGTCTCGGGGGTCAGGGCTGCCGTTCTTTCCCGGAGGCTCGCGATGGTCTCGCGCCGGGGAAAGGGGGAGCCGTAGGGGTCGATCCCCCGGGCGAGAATCTGGTCGCGCTTGTTTCTGCGAACCCGTTCGTGTTCGCTTTGCTCAAGCGGGGCGGAAGGCGTGGACTGGGGCTCGCTTGTCACGGGCAGGACCTCATGCTTGGGATACCGGCTCCTGGGAGGAGGCGGAAGAGAGATAATCGGAAAGCTCCTGGGGGCGAAAGACGCCGCGCTCGGTGATGATGGCGGAGATGTTCCGCGCCGGGGTGACATCGAAGGCAGGGTTGTAGACAGATATGCCCTCGGGCGCCATGCGCCGCTCTCCGGCGTGGGTGACCTCCCGGGCCGAGCGCTCTTCGATGGGGATCGCCTGTCCGTTGGGCGTCCGGGGATCGATCGTGGAGAAGGGGGCGGCGACATAGAACGGAATCCCGTGCTCGCGGGCCAGGACCGAGAGTCCGTATGTGCCCACCTTGTTGGCGGTATCGCCATTGGCGGCAATCCTGTCGGCCCCCACGATGACGGCATCGATCCGTCCCTGGGACATGACCATGGCCGCCATGGAGTCGGTGATCAGCGTGGTGGGGATCCCGTCGGCCGCGAGTTCATAGGCGGTCAGGCGGGCCCCCTGGAGGTAGGGCCGGGTTTCATCGGCAAAGACCGAGACCGACTTGCCGGCCTCGACGGCTCCCCGAATGACGCCCAGCGCCGTGCCATACCCCCCGGTCGCCAGCGCCCCGGCGTTGCAGTGGGTCAGCACGGTCGCCTTGGAGGGGAGAAGAGCCTGCCCGTGCGTTCCGATCTTTCTGTTTCGCTGGATGTCGTCGTCCTTGATGGCCTGGGCTTCGGCAAAAAGGATCCGGGTCCGCTCGCGGGAAGGATGGCTGGCAATTTTCTGCCAGACGGGACGCATCCGCTCGATGGCCCAAAAGAGATTCACCGCGGTGGGACGGGTCTGACCGATAGTCAGGGCGACCTCCTCCATGTAGCTGGAAAAGGAAAGTCCATCGGAGGGGGCCAAATCTTCCTGGGCTCCCAGCGCAATGCCAAAGGCGGCCGAGATGCCGATCGCGGGAGCGCCGCGGACCACCATCTCACGGATCGCGTCGGCCATCTCCTTATGGGTCCGGCAGGGAACGTCGATCTCGCGGGTGGGGAGTTCCCGCTGGTCGATCAGGTGAACGGTGATCCTTCCGTCTTTTTCCGTAGTTGTCCAGATGGCTTCGACCATGTTGTCCTCAAGAGTTTGTCTCTGGTCCGGAGTCTTCTCCGGCACCCGTTATTTCTGGGGTGAAACGGGAAGCGGCTGTGTGGTCGCCGGAGGCGTCACGCCGTTTTTCATCAGAAAGGGCTCGGATTCTGCGGCCCAGGGAGAGCTGGGGAACTCCTTGACGAGCTTTTTGTAGTTGATGATTGCCAGGGCCGTCTGATTGAGGATTTCATAGGTTTTCCCAATGTTGTACAGGGCGGCATCGGCCAGGATTTTCCCCGGGAACTCCGTCACCTTCTGGAACATGGCGATCGCCTGGTCATACTGGTGAGCAGACATCATTGTCAGACCCATGCTCTCGTAGTAGAAGGGAAGAAGCTTCATGTTGCCGGCATTCAGATCGAGCCCCCGATGAAGCCATTCGATGGCCTTGGAGGAGTCCTGGGGAGTCTGGATATTGATGATGGAGGCCAAAAAAAGCGGGGCCACGCGCGCCGAAGGGGTATCCGGGTAGGTACTCATCACCTGCTCGAGAAGCTTCTTGGCCTCCACGAGCTCCGGACCGTTGCTCTGCTGTCCGCGGGAATAGAGCTGCTCGGCCTTGGTTTCAAGGGCGGCGGCATCAGACTCCCTGGCGACTTTTTTCGAATGGATATGATAGACGATTCCTGTTCCCACCAGAAGAATGAAGAGGATGGTTCCGGCAAACCCCCAGGCATTGCGGGAGGTCCCCGCTCCGGTCAGTTTTCCTGCCAGGGCCTCGACTCTGGGGGGAACGGGAGGTTCTCCCGATGTTCCGGCCGCCGAAACTGACCCATTTTCAGGAGTGTTCTTCTTTCTTATGCGGTAAGCCATCGTCTTCCTTTCAAGGTCTCGTGTTTTGTCGAATCAGGAGATTCATCGTTCGTGAGGGGTCAGAACAAAGGCCACGTTGCCGGGGAGGGGGGCTTCCCTGTTTTCCCGGATCGACTCGAGGAGGAGCTTTGTCCGTCCTTCCGTCATATCGGAGAACCAGTATCCTTCGGGGTAGAGAAGGACCATCGGTCCGCTTTCGCACATGTTGACACACCCCGTTTTCGACACAAGCAGCGAGGAAAGTTCAGGCGTTGCGTCAACGATATTCTGGGCGAGAATCTTCATCTCTTCGCCTCCCTTGCCCAGACATTTGTTTCCCGTGCAGAAGAGGATATGGTGGCGAATTTTCGCCTTTGTCAGCATGCGCAATATCCGATCTTGAAGTCTGTCCTAGCTATGGGAGGGGCTCCCCGCCGTGCCAGGGACAGGGTCGACGAAATGATCGTAGTGCCAAGTCGGGATCCGTCGGGAGACCTCCGTCCCCCTGGAGGCCAGCTCTTCCCGGAGAAGGGGCGTAAAGTGCTCGAGAAGGGACTCGACCATGAAGGCGGAGGCGGTGATGAGACCGCAGTTTCCCCGGCCCTTGATCATTTTTGTGACCTTCAGGAGCCGTTCGATTCCGTCTTCGGAGTTCTGCCCGTTCATCAGCCCTTCCAGGGTCTGGTGAAGGGATTCCGTGCCCAGGCGGCAGGGAGGGCACTGACCGCAGGATCCTTTTTCGTAAAATTCGGAGAATGCCGCCGTTGTTGCCAGAATGGAATCCTTCGATCCCAGGACAATGATTCCTGCCGATCCCAGTCCCGTTCCCTTGGCCCGAAGGGCATCGTATTCGAGGGGGGTGTCGATCTCGCGGGCGGGCAATATTCCGAAGGACGGCCCTCCCGTGAAGAAACACTGGAAGGTTTCTCCCGGGAGAGGGCCTCCGGCGTAATCGTAGAGAAGCCGCTCAAGGGAAAAGCCCAGGGGAAGTTCGACGACAACGGGGCGCCTCACCGAGCCGGAAACGGAAAAAATCATCGTCCCCGGACTCTTGGGGGTCCCTCGCTCCCGAAATTTGACCGTCCCTTCCGCCAGAATGCGGGAGACATGGGCATAGGTCTCGACATTATTCACGACCGTGGGTTTGTTGTAGAGCCCCATCTCGGTCGGATAAAAGGGCGGCTTTGGCCGGGGGCGGGGCACGCGTCCTTCCAGCGCCTCAAGAAGGGCCGTCTCCTCCCCGGCAATGTAGGCGGCCGGTCCCACAAAAATTTCGATGTCGACGGAAAATCCGGATCCCAGGATATTGTTGCCGAGGAGCCCTGCTGCCAAGGCTTCTTCCCGGGCCTTCCGGAGTATGTTGATCCCCTCGGGAAAGCTTTCCTTGACAAAGAGATGCCCGCTTTTTGCCGAGACGGCAAAACAGGCAATGATCATTCCCTCGAGAATCTGGTGAGGGGATCGAGAGATCAGGTAATGATCCTTGTGGCTCCCGGGCTCCCCTTCGCTTCCGTTGGCCACGACATAACGGACCGGGACCCTGTGATTGGCCACCTTTTCCCATTTGAGGGCCGTGGGAAACCCCGATCCGCCGCGCCCCCGAAGGCCCGATTCCTTTATTTCCGCAATGACATCCGACGGAGAAAGTCCGGAAAGAACCCGTCTCAGCCCTTTGTATCCGCCTCCCCGTTCATAGGAGGCAAGCGAGGGGTCTCCGAAAATGGCTGGATTGGTGAGGACCCGATCGGGACCCTCCATGATCGTCATATTCATCAAAAAGAGAACCTTGAGGTTGGAAGCCTTCGTGGCTCCCGAGAAAAGTAGAGGCTGGAGGGCCATCTTGTTTCAGGGGAGGTATGACGGCGGAAAATTTTCCGGTAGATAGGAATTCTACTGCGACGACAGGTTTTTTTCAACAGGAAAGAAGCTCCGGAGCAAGAAGTGCGTGTAAAAAATGTTCTTTCATCCTCTTGCGCGGGAGA
>DGKK01000033.1:9718-20332 GCA_002387725.1 Nitrospirae bacterium UBA4572 | reverse complement strand
GCCCCCTCCGCAGGCCGCCAACGTGACGCTGGACAATCAGGATCCCTCCGTCGGATCCTTTGGGGTTGTCTCGCTCACAGGGGGAAGCTCCCGACTCGTCTTTTTTCCCGACCAGGACGTCTTCACCCCCCTGTTGGCCAACCCCCGGGAGCCCCTTTCGACCCTTGAATTTTTTGTGGCCTCGAACAACCCTTCCTACATCCAGTTCAACGGGAATGTGGCCGCCGACATCGGGATCGTCCGATGGGAGTCCAACGCCGAAGGGGTGAACCGATCCCTGCAGTTCGGCGTCTCCGCCGGAGAGTTCTCCCGCTTCGGGATGTTCGGCGCCAACACCTATCTGATCGATGCGGACTACCTCGTGGGAGCCACCCTGACCGGGCGGCTCGGCCCCCTCTCCCAGCGCCTCTTCTTCTACCACGAGAGCTCCCACACGGGGTACGACTACACCACACTGGCCAACCTGAACAAGACCTCGGACTTCGGCCAGGAGATCCTCCAGGAGGTCACATCCTGGGACGTCACTCCCCACCTTCGCCTCTACGGAGGGGCGGCCTATCGGGTCTTCGGCCTGTACTATTATCCCACCGCCCAGGACTCGCTCATTCTCCTGGGCGGGGTCGAAGCCTATTCGGACCCCTTTTCCTGGCTCGACAATCTGGGGCGCGCCTACACGTCGTTTTTCATCGAGTCCCGAGGCATCAACGGCTACACCCCCGACGAGGACTTCCAGCTGGGGCTTCTCTTCCACCGCCCGGGATCCTACTTCCAGATACGTCCCATGATCGACTTCTACAACGGATACTCCTACATGGGAGACCTTCTCTTCACCAAGGACCGCTACGCCGCCCTCGGCGTCTCTTTTGACTTTTGACGGCTTCTTCCCACAGAATATGTCAAAATGAACGAGGTCTGATCCGGCAGTGTTCCACAGGCCACTGACGTGTCCCCGGGCAACGCCGGACCGGATCCGTCGGTTTCACCCACTTTTCCTCCCCCCAGAGGACGCCCATCCGGAGAGTGTCTTGACCAAATCCCTGATACGGGGCCTCTTGCCCCTTGTGACCGGTCTTGTGATTCTGGCCGCGACGGGGCTTCTTGTGCATCTTTATCGGAGCACCTGGGACCCGGGCCCCCAGACGGAGCCCCGGGTCCCCCGGGCCCAGACGACCTTCTCGCTCCGGCTCCCCGATTCCTCCGCCCCGCGCCAGAGTCAGCCCTCCCGGGCCACCCGGGATTGGCCCCTTCTCCTTGACGTGGTCAAGGACCGTTCGGCTCCCCTGTCCGTAGCCTATTGGCCCACAGGGCGAACGGTCCTCCGAATGCCCCTCGTCGTCCCGGCCGCAGCGACGGGATCGCCGCCCTCCTCCGTTCGTCTGGTCCTCTGGGATCCCGGCCGCTACACCCTGACACTGACCGACCCCGCCACGGGAAGGACCGTCGAAACCCTGCCCCTTCATGTGATGGCCCCGCTGGTGCTCTTTCGGAACGACCTCTTCCTGCTTCTGGCCCTGGGGGTCGCCGGGTATCTCTCCGGGCGCTCCGTTCGGGGAGCCGGGATCCTGGCCTCTCCCGGCCCCGGGGGATTGGCCCACCTCATGTCCCGGAGAAAGCTCCTTTCGGCCACGCTCCTTCTCGCCGGAATCCTCATGGTCGCCTTTTCCCCCCGACCTCAGGGCGCCGGCCCCCTCTCCCCCACCGCCACGGGATCGGGAGGGACCGCCGAGTCGGAGGGGCGGAGGGACGCCGCGCGCATGCCTCTTTTTGACCGGACCACCCTCCCCCCCGGCTCGCCGGAGGGAAAAGGCTATCTTCTCCTGAGCCACCGGATGGACAGTTGGGCGGCCTATGGCCACGACCTGACCCTCTTTTCCGGCCCGGTCGATATCGGACGCCTCTCCGAGGCCTTTCTTCTTCCCCCCGATGACGGCCGCTACCGCGCTCACATCTGGGAGACCGACCCCGCAGGCCATCTGGTGACGATCCGAAGCGTCTCCCGGGCCATCCCCGTCTCCCCGGCCTTTCCCGTGGGGCTTTTCTCCGGGCTTGCGCTGATCTCTCTGGCATTCTTTCTTCTGGGAGCCACGACTCCCGCGGTCCGCTCCCCCGCGACTCCGCTAGAAAGGCTTCGTTGAAAAGACCGCCGTCAGATCCCTCCGGCTCCCGGATGCCGAGGGGGCTCCGAATCCCCACACTTCTTCTTGTCCTTCCGTTTGTCCTGCTTTTTCTCTTCCCCCGGACGGCCCGGGCCTTCGATGTCCAGTTCATGGGAAACTTCGACTATCTGGCCGAGTCCCCCCTCCAGAACAACAGCCCCGAAGGGTGGGGCGGGGGGATTCGCGTGACCTGGGAATATATTCCCGACTGGGACATCACCGCCACGCTCATGACAAACATCTTCCAGACCACCCAGACCATCGCCCAAAACCCGGTCACATACTCCCCCAACAACTCGGGGCTCATGTCCCTCACCCCCCTCTCCTTCGGGGTCTACCATGTGCTCTACCGGAGGCCGAACAAGAACTGGATCTATGCCATCGCCGACGTGGGGGCCGCCCTGGAATATTCCTACGGGGGCGGGCACATCACGCCCGAACCCTTTGGCGAGGTCGGCGCGGGCTACAGCTTCAAGCAGTGGTTCATCGAAGAACGGGTCGAGGCCATGCCCCTGGCCTTCCCCGCCTATCCCTCTCCGGCCTTTTCTTCAGGTCCTCTGATCATGTTCACCACCTCCGTTGGGGTCCACTTCTTCGTCTTCTGATCGCGGAGGGGGCAGCTTGCGGTCCCCGTCGAAGCCCGAAATGGCCGAACCGACAAAGGTCAGCTCCGCCACGGGGGTCCACCGGGGGAGATGCTCGCCGATCACCCGGTCGAGGAAGGCCAGCCGCTCCCGGAGAAGGGGCCCAGGACCGGGAGAGAGAACATCCTCGTCGACGGAGCCCCCGTTCCGGGAGAGGGCATTGAGGACCTCGGCCTCCACCCCCCAAAGCTCTCCCCCTCCTTCGGCCAGGCGACAGCTCCGGCAGAAGACCGCCCCGTCGGAGGCCCGGAAGTAATGGCTCTCGGCCTCCTCCCTTTCCTCCTTCTCCCCCCCTGTCCGGCCGCACCGGCGACAGACCGCCGCCGGAATCCCCCACCCCAGAAGGGCCAGGGCCTGCCGGGCAAACCCCTCCCAGACGGCTGCCGGAGGGCCGACACGCCCGTCAAGTCGGTCCAGGGCCCCGCAGGCCAGAGCAAAAAGGGAGGGTTCGGGGTGTGACTCCGGAAGGAAGCCCAGAAGAAAGCGGACGATGAGGCCCGCCCAGACAAGGCGGTCGTAGTCGGTGCGGATGCGGGGATAGGAGGCGATGACGTCGGCGTGGAGGANNCCAGCCCCGCGAGTGTCCCGCGCCGAAGGGAGAGTCGGCTTCGCGTCAGGGGTTCGAGAGAGGCTCCGAAGCGGTTGTCCCGGGAGGTGGCCCCGCGGGCGAAGCCCGTTCCGAGCCCGCCCTCCCGGGAAAAGAATGTCACGATCTTGGCCGAATCGAGATAGCGGCCCGAGCGAAGGATCAGAACCTCCTGCTCAGCCATGGAGCGACGGGACTTCCCGGAAGGAGTGGGAAACAAAACGGTTCCGGCAAGGGATCATTGGAGGTAGCCAAGCTCCCGGAGGATGGCCGGACGATCGCGCCAGTCGGGCACGACCCGGACAACCAGCCGCAGATAGACCGGAGTTCCGGTGAGGCGCTCGATCTCCTCCCGCGCCCTCTGGCTGATGGTCCGGATCGTCTCTCCCCGCGCCCCCACGACGATCCCCTTCTGGGAGTCCCTCTCCACGAGGATGGAGCCCTCGATGCGGGTCGCCTTCTCGTCGGGGCCCGGCTCGAGAAACTCCTCCACCGCCACGGCGCACTGGTGGGGAACCTCCTCGTAGAGGAGGGAAAAGATCTTCTCCTGGACGATCTCCCGAACCATCTCCCGCATCGTCTGGGAGGTAAACCATTCGGGGTCGAAGAGGGGCTCGCCCTCCGGGAGGGCCTGGAAGAGAAGATCGCACAGGGGGTCGAGGTTCGCCCCCTTGAGCCCCGAGAGCGGAACGATCTCCCCCACGATGTGGTGGCGCTCCATCTCCCGGGAGAACTCGAGGAGGGAGGGGATCATGTTGGTCGGACCCAGACGGTCGATTTTTGTCAGGGCCACGATGAGCGGCGGATTCGCCCCGCCCTCGCCTCTCCGGGGCGCGCGGATCAGGTCGAGGAATCGGGCAAAGTCCCGGTCCCGCTTTTTCGAGGTGATGTCCACCACCCAGAGCACGACATGGGCCTCGGCCAGGGCCGCGGAGAGGCGCTCGCCCATCTGCTGGTTCAGCAGGGGCCCCGACTGGTGGAAGCCGGGAGTGTCCAGAAAGATCGCCTGCCCCCGCTCCTCGGTCCGGATCCCCCGGATCAGGGTCCGGGTCGTCTGGGGCGTGGCGCTGACGGCCGAGACCTTCTCTCCGACCAGGGCATTCACCAGGGTCGATTTTCCCGCGTTGGGCAGGCCAACCACCGCCACAAGGCCGGCGCGCCCGGAAGGAGGCGCCTCCTTCCCTCTGACGGACTCGAGTTCATCGGCCGCCGTCGGCCCCGGAGCCCGGCCCTTTTTCTTGGACATTCCTCTCCCCCTGTTGTCACTGCCTGCACGATTTACGACCCCAAAAACATCGGTCCGCTCCTTTAGAGTACCCGAAGAGCGCCGGCTTTTCCACGGAACGAGGAAGACCTTCATTTCAAGATAGACGCATGCACGACCCCTTGGCCGAGTCTTGGGAGGGATTTTTCAAAATTTCACCGTTGCCTCTCCGGCTCAGGTCACTGGTCCCCCCTGGCGCCCAGGGCCACGGGTCTGACTTGACCCCAAATTGGACTTCCCGAAAAGAGTCTCAAGGAGGGCTATAGGTCCATGTGAGGTCTCTCATGGAGATCGGTGTTGGTGGCCCTCCTTCTGTTGCGGCTTTCCCGTGATAGGGGGGCTGATACCTCACCTAAAACCCGACATAAAGGAGGGCTTCATTCCCCGCCCTGAACGGCGAGGTTTGCCGCGCGATTTGATCAATCAATTAAATTTTAAAATCCCCTCGAAAAACTGATATGATGAGGGGTCCTGCCAAGTCCTTGTTTTATTATTTTAAATAAGCAAGTTATGTTACCATTTCACCCCCTTGCGTGGCGAGTTCCACTTGTTGAAAAGACGTCCTCCGGAACGGCTTTCTCATGGGTTCGGAGCAAAACACGGAGCAATGAACGACGGTGTGACGGACTGATATCCGCAGATCGTGGTACCGCCGCATTTCAATGGATCGTCGTGGAGCGCCTCTCTCTGAATTCGAGGATTTTCCCTTTGAGGGATGCCTCACAGTTTTATCGAGGGTTCTCCGACCGGCTCTCGTGTTCTGCTCCCAGCCCAGGGGCTCGCGATTCCTGAGGAAGTTATTCCTTCGGTGGAACGTCCTTCTCTTTTACTACGGTTTCGATCGATGAATCATTTCCTTACTTGATGCGAACCTATCCTGCCTTGCCCCTCTCTTCGGACGCGGCCGGGATCCCCACCGGTCGGCCCATCATGTGGCAGCCGATGGCCCAGGTGAAGCCGGAGAGTTCCCGGGCAATGGCCGGCGCCACGACGGTCTTCCGTTTCCCCGCATTGTTGAGATGGCGGTAGCGATGGGAGAGGCGCTTCTGGGCTTCTCAGGAGAGGGCGCAGATATCGGACGTCAGCCCCTTCTGGCGAAGAAGGATCGGCTGGGTCATCCGGGCATAATATCGGTAGCTCCAGGCCGCCTCAACAATCACCCGGCGGACAGGGCCGTTTCCGGTCTTGGTGATCCCTCCTCGCGTGGTCTTTGTCCCGCTAGAGGCTTCGCTCGGGATGAGACCCAGATAGGCCATCAGCTGGGGAGCCGAGTCGAAGCGGGAGAGATCTCCCAGTTCCGCCACGATAGTGAAGGCGGTGGTGACGTTCACACCCCGGAGGCCCATGAGGGCTTTCACCACGGGGGCCAGCGAATAGTGCTCCAGAGCCCTCTCGATCTCGGCCATCGCCTGGGCGACTTTCTTCTCGCAGTCGAGGACGGCGTCACACTATTCCTGAAAGACGATCTGCTGGATCGGCTGGGAGAACTTGAGCTCCTTGAGCCAGTTCCAGTGTCGGGGAGTCCGGTTCTGGATCTTCTCCGGCTTCGTGAACCCGTTCCGGAGCAGGAAGGCCAAGAGACGCTGCTTCATATTGCGCTCCAGTTCCTTCATGTCCTCCCGAAGACGGGAAAGGTCCCGCATGGCCTCCTGCTCTTCTCCCGGAACCCAGACGGAGGTGAGTTCTCCGGCGCGATGGAGACGCGCCAGGTTCTGGGCATCCCGCCGGTTGGTCTTGACCCGGTCTCCCGCCTTCTTGGGGATCAGCGAGGGAGCCACCACCGTACATCGGTATCCAGCTTCGGAAAGCTGCCGATGGACCATGTATCCGCAAGGACCGGCTTCGTAAACAAACGACAGGTGGGCGTTGTCTTCCGATAGCTTCTTGGCGAGCGAGGCAATCGCCTGGTCAATATTGGGAACGTTTCCGTAAGAGCGCACTTCCTGACTCCTGGAATCGGCGATTGCCACGGCGATCTGTTCCTTGTGGACGTCCAACCCGATAAATTTGGTATAATTTGCCACGGCCTGTCCTCCTGTATTTGGGCTCTGGATTGTGAGTGGTTTGCAAGAACCTTCTCAGTCTAACCCACGCGTTACAGCTTGGAGAGGCCCCTCATCATATTGTCTGGCCGAGGGGGGCATCCTTTCTCGGAATTCGGGGTCGCACCCGGAATTGACAGTCAAATTCCACAGTGATATCTGTTTCCTGTGGGTCAATCCCATAACCGCCCTTTCTTTTTGTGAAGAGATCCTTGGTCGAAGCTCTTGCACAGGCATAAAGAAGGGCGATTTTTCTTTAAAGGTCTCCCAATTTCTACGATATCAATTATTTGTATTTGGATTTTTTCGGATGACAGACAACAGGATGATGCAATAGTGACACGGCGACTCGGAAACGGACCCGGACAAGAGCATGGGGACGATTCCCGCCGGGAGAACCCGGACCTTGGAAGAGTTTAGGAGGAGATACCGAATGAGACATGTGATTGTTCGACTTCAGACTCTAGGACCGGGAGTCATTGTCGTTTCGGATGTTGTCGACTCCCTTGGAAGACTCCTCGCCAAGGCTCCGATGACCCTCGACGAGGGACTGAAAAAGGCTCTCCTTTCCCGAGGCGTGAAAGAGGTCTTTATCGAGGACAGAAGATTGTCAGACCGAGTCGAGTCCGAACAGGCCATACACAACGAAATCGAATCTGTACGAAAGAGGCTGAGCCTTCTCGGAGCCGGAGAAACAAGCTTCGATGTGAAGGCCATCGTTCTGAATACGATCGAGCAATTCTACAAGAACAAACAATGAAACAAGGGAATTAAGAACCCTCGCCTGTAAGGCGAGGGATTTGTATGGTACTCCAGCATTGGGTCGTCTTGAAGACGACTTTAACTCGGTGAACGTCCTTTGCCACCCTAAAAAGACAAAGACGGCTCATGGACTTCGTCCACTTCGCCAATCTTTCTTCACCTGAAGGTGAGGGTTTTCAACCATCCCTGACAGGGACAATAATGTTCGAAGCTGTTCGATCGTAAATATTCGGTGAACCCATTGTGAGCCAGCAGCGGGAGGGCCAGGGGAAAATCGCGAGAGACGGGGTCCCCCGAAGGCGTACGCGTCCCATGGGAGGACGGAGAGTCCCCGGATCGGAGGGTATCGTCTGGAAAGACTGAGGGGCGATGGAAGGAGTTCCGGGGAAGGAAGGACTTAACCGGTGTCGGCGAAGGGGGAGGCGCCGGGAAGAGGCCGGGCGAGAAGCTGTTTCCGCTCCGGGTCCATCTTCCAGGGGAGCCATGGGGAAGGGTCGATCGTCCGAAGACGTTCTCCGAAGGCATCGACCTTGTCGGAGTCGGCCGGGTCGGGAGGGTGAAGGCCGTTGTCGACGCAGAAGTTCAGATAGTCGGTGAGCGTGGTTCGGAGGTTGAGGCCGGCGTTCGACCATGTGCCGAACAGGCTGTAGAGGTGGGCNNGGCCATGTGCCCCGAGACGAGGCTACCGGCCCCGTAGAAGACCTTGCGCCCGACCGCCACGCCGCGTTGGGCCCGTTCGGCGATGTTGTTGTCCATGGGAACCTGGGGGAAGTCCGCGAAGACGGTCAGCCCCTTCCAGTGGGAGAGAAGGCTTTGGAGGGCGGCCCGACAGCCCGGAGGGAGGCGGTCCTCCCCGATCTCCCGCCGGGCTCGGGCGTTCATTTCATCCAGAATCTCGAGAAGGGGAGCATCGAGAGAAGACCGGGGGCGTCCGGGATCTTCCGAAAGAGCGACCAGACGGTGGGCGTTGGCCCGGTAAAGGCGGGCAATGAGGCTCTTCCAGGAGTCGGCCCATTCGCTCCGGTCCGGATGCCTGGCCCGGGCTTTCACGAAGTCTCTGCGGGCATGGGCCCAGCAGAAGCAGAGGACGAGTCCCGGCTCGACGCCGGCCGTGGCCTTGTAGGCCGCATAGCGGTCGACGATCAGGAAGCCCTTGAAATCCTTGAAGTGCGTCTTGGGAACGGAGGCGCTCCGGGTGGGGTCGAGGACGAAGACGACGGCATCGACCGTCAAAAAGCACCAGAGCCACCATCGGTCGCTCTCTTTCCCCTCGATCTCCTCGAAAACCTGAAATCGCGTCTCGTCCGCGTGGGAGAGGGAGGCCGTCCGGGAGCGTGCGAGAAGCGCCTCGTAAAGGGGAAGGTAAAGACAGGCGACCCGGGGACGAGGGCCGAGTCGACCGTCCCTGGAGACAGGACGAGCCCCGACTGCTCCCAGAACGCCAGGATGCGGCCCAGAGGAGTATGGAAGGAATACTTTCCCACAAGAATTTCCACGAAAACGGAAATTCCCAGGAGTCCCTTGGGAATGAGAGAGGCCGGAGCCGGAGCCGTCACGATCCTCGGGGTGCCGGGACAGGAGCAGGTCTTCCGGTAGCGTTTGCAATGGTAGAGCCGACGATAGGCCCGCACGTCGATCTCGATCGTCTCCTTGGTCTCCTCTCCGGGGAACGCCACGAAGGGAAGAGAACATCCGGGACAGACCTTCCCGTCGGGAGGAAGGTCGACCTCGACATGGACGGCAGGGAGCTCGGGGCGGGATTTCCGACCGACGCTCGGATGTCCCTTTTGATGGCCGCGGCGGCGTGCCGGGGAGGGAGGGAAAGGCTCGGGAGCGGGATCCTCTCCCCCCCTCCCTTCTCGCTCTTTTTCCCGTAAAGATCTTGGTTGAGACGCCGGTTGAGGGCCTCGAGTTCTTCGATCCGGGATTCGAGACCCTTGACCCGCAAAGAAGCGGCGGCGCAGGAAGGGCAGGAAGAGAGGGGATGCTCTCTTCCCTTGCCGACACGGATGTTGGAAATGTCTCGGGAACAAGCCGAGGGATTGACATGCCCTCATGGGTAGCAGGTCTGGAGCCGGATGTCCAGCCCCCGGAATGACGTGTTTAGCGAATATTTACGTTCGATCCGGGGTAGCTTCCGTTGCTTTTCAGGCTTCCTTAGTCCAAGGAGTTATTGTTGTGACACAGGATGATTTCAGCAAGACATTCGAGAATTTTGAAAAGGAGGGGGGCTTTTCCGCGGTTCCGGAGGTGGTCAGCAATGTCATGGAGGCTCTCGATTCTGACAATAGCTCTATGGAAGACATCGTGAATATCATCAAAAAGGACCCCGGATTCGCCACCCATATTTTAAAATACGCAAACTCGGGCCAATACATTCTGTCCCATCCCGCTGCAAGTATCGAACAGGCAGTCCGGCTCATCGGGCTGAATACAATCAAGGGGCTCTGCCTGTCCTTGCCGATTTTCAATAAATACAGGAATATTCCCGGAGTTCGCGAACTATGGGCTCATAGCCGTGCTGCGGCCATTTGTTGTCAGATTGTCGCAAAAGAGATCCACTTTCCCGAACCGGATACCGCGGAGACGGCGGGACTGATCCACGATATAGGAAAGCTTGTCTTGATCGTGTCCATGAGTGATTTTTTCCAGTCCCAGATCCAGGTCGCCGATTCTCCCCGGAGAGAGGCGGACTGGAGGGAGGAGAAGACCCTTCTGGGATTCAACCACTGCTTCATCGGAGCCTGGTTTGCCAGAAAGTTCAAATTGCCGGAAGTACTCGTTGATGCGATCCTTTGGCATCACGAATTTGAAAAGTCCCCGTACAACAGGGATCTGGCGTGCCTCTGCTTTGCAGGGGACCAGATTGCTTCGATGATCGGCGTCGAGCACCCCGACTTTGTTTTCGTCGAACCAACGGTCGGAATGGCATTGAAATATCTAGGGATCCATGCGGATCTGTTCGAAAAAATACTTGTTGACTCCCTGGATCGTGTCAACAAGATGATTCTCTTCGAGTAGCGAACGCAACACCCTCGACAACTATGGTGCCCCCTATTGTCAAGCAGCAATACTACCCCTCATTCCGAGAGAGAAACATGCACGCCCCCTTGGCCGGGTCTTGGGAGGGATTTTTCAAAATTTCACCGTTGCCTCTCCG
>DGKK01000033.1:0-9699 GCA_002387725.1 Nitrospirae bacterium UBA4572 | reverse complement strand
CTCTCATGGAGATCGGTGTTGGATGCCAGTCGTCTTCGACTTCAGGCCGAGCCAAAGAGTTTCTGTCATTGACCTCGAATTCTCGAAAGAAGATCCAGGGACGCCGCATCAACGGCCTGCTCCAGCACAAAGGACCGGACATGCCGGACGATCCTGTCCGCCAGGGAGCGGTTCTCTCCTGCCGGCGAATCCCGGCCCTGGAGACTCTCGTGGTCTGATCCCCCTGCGAAAGGACAGCTCCCCATGCCCACCATCGTCATCACCGGCGCCTCCTCCGGGATCGGCGAGGCTCTGGCCCTCCGCCTTGCCGCCCCCGGAACCACACTCCACCTCGTGGCCCGCAGAAGGGAGCGGCTCGAGGCCCTGGGAGAACGCCTCCGGGCCAAAGGGGCGACCCCCGGGCTCCACGCCGCCGACGTCCGGGATCCCGGCGCGATGGAGAGGGTGGCCCAAGCAGTGCTGGAAGCGGGTCCGCCTCCCGATCTCCTCGTCGCCAACGCCGGCATCCGGGGAGAGGGGGACGGCAACGGCCGCGAGGCCATGGAAGAGATCCTGTCCACGAACGTCCTCGGAGTCCTCAACGCTGTCCTGCCCTTCCTTCCGGCGATGCGCGCGGCCCGAAAGGGACAGGTGGCCGTGGTGGGGNNGGGAAGCCTCGCCGGATACCGCGGCCTTCCCGGGGGCGGAGCCTATTGCGCCTCCAAGGCGGCCCTCATGGCCTGGACGGACTCCCTGCGGCTCTCCCTCGCCCCGGACGGCATCGCGATGAGCCTTGTCAACCCGGGCTTTGTGACCACGGAAATGACCCGCCGGAACCCCTACCCCATGCCCTTTGTCATGTCGGCGGAGAAGGCGGCGGACAAGATTCTGAGGGGGATCGAAAAAAAGGCTCCCCGCATCGAGTTTCCCGGACCGATGGTGATGATGGTCCGACTTCTGTCGATCCTCCCCCCCTCCCTCTCCGACCGGCTTCTCCAGCTCGCTTCCCGGGAGGCTCACTGACAGCCCCTTCCGGACCCGAACACCACAGGGCGTTTACGCCAGATAATGAATGTGTTATATTTCTTAACAGGCCTCAGAAACAGGACTTTCTCGCCAGAAACGGTCTTGAGGCGCCAATTCCCGACTGTCCGTCGTTTCTGCGGGAAGAAAAAAATCTTGCCGGTCGCGAAAGCCGGGAGGCACGGAATGGAGACAGGGACCCCGGAAGGATTGGGAAGAGGAGGGGAGGTTCCGGTTCCCGCCGAGGGAGCGCCCCTAGCTTCCTCCCCGGGGCACGACACGCCCCTCGCCCGAAAAACACCCACCCTCTCCGACCTCGCCCCGCTCCTCGACATGACTACGGACGGCCTCTACATCACCGATACCACCGGACGACTCCTTGGGGCCAACGCCCGATTTGCCCGGATGATCGGGGTCGATCCGGACGATCTCGCAACTTTGGCCTCTCCCGATCCTCTCAGGAAACCGCCCCTTTCTGTCTTCACCTGGAATGGACAGTGGAGCCCCGAGGAGATCGAGACCGAACTCGCCAAAAACCTCTCCCTCGCCCCGGAAGAGGTTCGCGTCTTCGAAACCCGCCACAGGCGNNCGACGGCTCCCTCTTTCCCGTCGAGGTCGTCGTCCGTCGGATCGGAGCTCCCGAAGACCCCCTCCTGCTCCACTTCGTCCGGGACATCTCCCGGCGGCAGGCCGCCCTCGACACCCTCGACCGCATGAGCCGGTACGAAGCCCTCCGGAGAGCGGCCACCGCCCTGGCCTTTTCGGCCACCCGCACCGCCGCCTTCATGGAGGAGATCTGCCGGGTCTGCACCCGGGAGGAAAAGGAGATCCTCCTGGCCTTCATCGCCCGACCGGACGCCTCGGGGCGCTTTGAGTTTCTGGCCTCAGCCGGCCGAACGGGATTTCTCGAGGGATCGCGAATCGTCCTCGACCCGTCCTTGCCCCAGGGGCAGGGGCCGACGGCCACCTGTTACCGGGAGGGGNNGGGAGGGGCGCCCGATCTTCAACGCTCCCCTGGCCGATGCCCCCGGGGATCCCCCCTGGAAGGAGCGGGCCCGGCGCTTTGGGCTCCGTTCCCTCTCGGTCCTTCCCATCGTTGTCAACGGTCGCATCTTTGCGGTCCTGGCCCTGGGCCATGGAGACCCCCGACCGGTGGATCCCCCTTTGGCCGACCTGATCTCCGAGCTCGCATTGTCGGTCTCCCGGGGGATCGAGCGCCTGGAGGTCCTGCACAGGGAATCGGAGCACGCCTCTCTCGTCGCCCTCCTCATCGACAACGCCGACTCCGGCATCCTTCTTCTGGAGGGGGAGCGCATCCGGGAGGCCAACGGGACACTGGGACAGATGCTGGGATATGACCCGGAGGAACTCCGGGATCTCTCCGCCGCGGAGATCTTTGGAGAAGGTCTTCCGGCCGCTCCTCCGGGGGAGGAAGGCCCTCTCCCCCCGCTTGGCGACGTCCCTGTGAGAAAAAAGGACGGCGAGATCCTCCTGTGCGATCTCACCCGGAAGATCCTTCCCCGACAGTCCCTCCCTCCGCCCCCTTCGGGGGGAGACCCTCCCCTTTTGACGGTCGTGAGCCTCCGGGAAAGCCGGCTTCGCCACCAGAGCCTCCGGCACATCGAGAGGGTCTCGCACTTCCGGACCCTTCTGGCCGAGGCGGCGGAGACCATGGCCGAAGCCTCCGACGAAGAGGATCTCTTCGAAAAGATCTGCCGCCTTGCCGTCGACCATGCGGGGCTGCCGCTCGTCTGGATCGGACGCCCGGGCCCTGACGGAATCTTCCGCTTTCTGGCCAAGTGGGGACACACCGGCTACCTCGAGGGGCTGACCCTCTCCCTCGATCCCCGGGCTCCTACGGGAATGGCCTCCGCCGCCCTCACCTTCCGGGAAGGACGAACGGTCGTCTCGCCCTCCTTCGTGGGCCCGCTGGCTCCCTGGCGCGACCATGCGNNGGAGGGGAGGTCGGGTCGATGCCGTGCTGACGGCCTACCACGCCGAGGAGAATGCCTTCGACGCCGAGCTTTCCGAGATCCTCGAAGAGCTGGCAAAAAACATCTCCCGGGGCATCGACCGCCTCGAGGTGGCCCGGGACCGCCAGCGCATCAGCGACCAGAACGAAGCCATCCTCTCCTCCCCCGCCATCGGGATCCTTCTCACCGTCTCGGGACGCATCCGGCAGATCAACCCCAAGATGCGGGAGCTTCTGGGACACCCCTCCCCGGCCGACATCGAGAAAGGCAGCCTTCCGGGCTTTTTCGACCCCGAGGAAGGCGCCCGCATCGTCGAGGCCGGGCGCCAGATCCTTGACGGAAAGGATCCCGGGACTCTCGAGATCAGGACACCCGCCCGGGTCGGCTTCCGGTGGCTGGGGCTCTCCGGGGTTCCCTTCCCCGGGGAGGAGGGAGGGATCCTCTGGACCGCCTCGGACATCACCTCCCAGCGACAGGCCCAGGAAAACCAGCGTCTCTTCGCCAACGCCCTGCTCTCCCTCGACGAGGGGGTCGCCATCAGCGACCCCCGGGGCACCGTCCTCTATGTCAACGCCGCCTTCGAACGGCTCACGGGGTATTCGGCGCGCTCCATGGTGGGACAGAACTGCCGCCTCCTGCAGGGGCCGGAGACGGATCCCGAGACGGTCCGGGAGATCCGCCAGGCTCTCGCCCGGGGCCAGAGCTTCCGGAAGGCCCTCCGAAACTACAGAAAGGACGGGACGCCCTTCTGGAACCTCCTCTCCCTCGTCCCCCTCAAAAACAGTGCCGGAGTGATCACCCATTACGTCGGCGTCCAGAACGACATCACCGACATCCGGGAGCTTGAGGAGCAGAACGAGCGCCTCGCCTTCCTCTCCCGCCACGACCCCCTCACGGGGCTGACCAACCGGACCGCCCTGGAGGAGCACCTCGAACGGACCCTCTCCCGGGAGATGAGAAACGGAACTCCCTTCGCCGTGGGGATGATCGACCTCGACGACTTCAAGCCCGTCAACGATACCTGGGGACACCAGACCGGAGACCAGCTTCTTCGGGAGATTGCCCGACGTCTTGCCGGAGCCCTGCGCCATCACGACCTGGCCGTGCGGCTGGGGGGCGACGAGTTCGTCGTCGTGGTGGAGAATCTTGAGGGAGGGGAGCGGAGCCCGGCCTTTCCGGCCCTTCTCGACCGGATCCACAAAAGCCTCACCGCCCCCTTTGTCCTGGGAGAGGGGATCTCCACCCGGGTGGGGCTCTCCATGGGGATTGCCTTTTTCCCCGAGGACGGGACGACTCCGGAGTCCCTCCTGAAGACGGCCGACACCGTGCTGGGGCAGCTCAAGGAAAAAAAGAACGAGAGAGGCCGCTGGTGGGGAACGGCAAGAGAAGGGGTGCCGGAGGAAGGAGGGGTCAATGAGGAAGAGCTCCCCTTCGGAGGCGAGGTCCGGAAACTCCTGTCAAAACATGCCCCCCTGATCGAGGAGAGCATCCGGGACTTTGTCCGGGACTTCTACAAAACCCTACCCCGGAACGCGGAGGCCGCCAGGGTCCTCTCCCGCCTCTCTCCCCGGGANNCTCCTCCCGACGAATCGGAGAGATTCATTTTCTCACGGGGGTCTCAAGCGGGCTCCTCATCGAGGCGACCTCCGTTTACCGGAGGCTTCTCTCCTCCCACCTCCGGAGAGCCCTCCTCTACGACCGGGAACGGCGGGTGCTTCTCGAGGCGGCCGACCGGCGAATCGAGATCCATATCGCCACCGAGATCCAGACCCAGGCCGGCCTGCAGGCCGCCACGATCGATGCGGCTCTCGCCTGGGGCTCCCCCTCCCTCTCGATGGAAGAAGCGGTCCGGAGGATCCTGGACCTTCCGGGGATGGTCGGCCTCTGCCTCATGGCCAGAAATGCCGGCGAAGGCAGGGTGGCGATGAAAACCTGGGGAGAGTGTCCGGGGGGGATCGAAGAGCTGGGAGCAAGACCGCTCCCCCCCTCCCCGATCGAATCCTTCGCCTCCCTGTCCGACCTTTTGCCCGAGGAAACGGGCGACAGGGACAATCCGTCCATACGAAGCGCCCTCCGCCTCTCCGACGACCAAAAGGAGCGCTCCCTGAGACTCCTTATCTTCGGAGGCTACCCGAATCAGTTCGCCTCGGAGGCCCTGGGGAGCTTTTCCCAGGTTCTCCGCTCCCGCCTTTTCCTGACGCCCCCGCTCCCCTGAGGGAAGAGCCCCTCCGCATCACGCCGCCCTAACCCTCACAAGCACGGTCTCCTTCTCCTGCCCCTGGGGGATCGATGATCTCCTTGGATCCCTTGTCTTTTTCGGGGCCGGGAAGGCATAATAGGACGGCTTGTCCAAGGAACGATCCTGTCAATCGCGAACCGAGAAAGGATTGGAGATGCTCTACAGCCTCATCATGGCCGGAGGGTCCGGCACCCGCTTCTGGCCCATGAGCCGCGAGCTCTTTCCCAAGCAGTTCCTCTCCTTCGAGGCGGAGGGGCCCCTTCTGGCCCGAACCATCGACCGGGTTCTCCCCCTCATCCCCGAAGAGCGGATCACCCTGGTCGTGGGTGCCTCCCACGCCGCCGAGACCCGCCGGATCCTCCAGACGATGAACGAGGGGCTGGGTCGCCATCCCCGGATCATCGCCGAACCGCGATCCCTCAACACCCTTCCGGCCATCGCCGTGGCCGCCCTGTCCATCCTGCGCGAGGATCCGGAGGCGGTCATCGCGGTGATGGCCTCCGACCACATGATCTCTCCCCAGGACAACTTTCTGGCGCTCCTCCAGCACGCCGCCCAGGTCGCCCAGAACGAAAAGGTCCTGATCACCTTCGGGATCCTTCCCCACCGGCCGGAGACGGGATTCGGCTACCTCGAGCTGGGAGATTCCCTTCCCGAGCACTCCACCGGCCTCTTCTCCGCCCGCCGGGTGGCGCGATTCGTGGAAAAACCCAACATGGAGACGGCCCGCCGCTTCGTCGAGGACAAGAACCACCACTGGAACTCGGGGATGTTCGTCTTCTCGGCCCCGGTCTTCTTCGAGGAGCTCGCCCGATTCCAGCCCGAAATGTCGGCGGCCCTCGAGACCCTCGCCCGGGCCCTGGGCACCCCCGACGANNAGACCGCTTCTACCGCACGACCACTCCCGTCTCCATCGATTACGGCCTCATGGAGCACTCGACGCGCGTCTGGTCCCTGTCGGGGCCTATCGACTGGAAGGACGTGGGCTCCTGGTCCGCCCTGGACGACATCTCCGAGAAGGATGGCCGGGGGAACGTGATCCTCGGCAATGCCGTCGTCATCGACTCCGACAACACCATCGTTCGCGCCGACAAGCGGGTGGTGGCGGCCATTGGCCTCAAGGACATGATCGTGATCGACACCGACGATGCCACCCTGATCTGCGCCAAGGACCAGGCCCAGAAGGTCCGGGAGGTCGTCGGCCAGCTCCGGGAACGCAACGCCGTCGAGGCGATGGAGCACCGGACGACCCACCGACCCTGGGGCTCCTACACCATCCTCGACCAGGGCCCGATGTACAAGATCAAGAGCGTCACGGTCAACCCCCGGGCCCGCCTCTCCCTCCAGATGCACCTCCACCGCTCCGAACACTGGGTCGTCATCGCGGGCACCGCCCGCGTCACCCTGGGCGACCAGGAGATCTTTCTCCATACGAACCAGAGCATCGACATCCCCAAGTCCACCCGCCACCGCATCGAGAATCCCGGGAAGGTCCCCCTGATCGTTATCGAGGTCCAGAACGGAGAGTACCTCGAGGAGGACGACATCATCCGCTTCCAGGACGACTACCGGAGGATGGAGGAGGAGCCGGGGCTCGACCGCTCCCCCCTCAGGAATCCGGCCCCGTGATCAATCCCGGCATCTTTCGCGAATACGACATCCGGGGACGCGCCGAGACCGACCTCTCCGACCCCTCCATCACCGCCATAGGACTGGCCCTGGCCTCCCTTCTGACCGAGCGGGGCGCCACGACCGTCGCCCTGGGGCAGGATGTCCGGCTCACCTCTCCCCGCATCGCCTCCACCCTGACCGAAACCCTTCTCTCCCGGGGGATCTCGATCCTCGACATCGGAACCGTTCCCACTCCCCTTCTCTATTACTCCCTCTTCGTCCTTCCGGTCTCCGGGGGCGTCATGGTGACCGCGAGCCACAACCCCGCACCCGACAACGGCATCAAGATGGCCATCGGACGGGAGACGATCTACGGGGGAGAGATCCTCACCCTCCGGGACCGCGCCATCGCCTTCGAAAAGGCTCCTCCCCCGCCCTTTTTGGGTCCCCGGGGAAGCCGCACCGTCGAATCCGTCAGGGAGCGCTACATCCGGGAAATCGCGTCAAAGATGGGCCCCCTGTCCCTCTTTGGCGGCCGCCCCCTTCGTGTGGTGGTCGACTGCGGCAATGCCACGGCGGGGCTTCTGGTGCGGGACCTCTACGAGGCCCTCGGCGTGGAGGCCGACTACCTCTTCGAGGAGCCCGACGGCCGCTTCCCCAACCACCACCCCGACCCCACCATCCCGGAAAACCTGACCGTCCTGACCCGAACCGTCCGGGAGAAAAAGGCCGACCTGGGGCTGGCCTTCGACGGGGATTCCGACAGGATCGGGGCCTGCGACGGAGAGGGAAAAATCCTCTTCGGAGACCAGCTCATGGCCCTCTTTGCCGAAGATCTCCTCAAAAAACGCCCGGGCAGCCGGGTCATCTCCGAGGTCAAGGCCTCCCGTTTCCTCTACGACCGCATCCGGGAGCTGGGGGGGATCCCCGACATGTACAAGGCGGGACACTCCCTCATCAAGGCCCGGATGAAGGAGACGAAGGCCCCCCTGGCCGGAGAGATGAGCGGACACATCTTCTTTGCCGACGAATACTACGGCTACGACGACGCCCTCTATGCAGGAGCCCGGCTCATGGCCCTGGTCGCCCGGAAGGGACGCCCCCTGGCCGAGATGGTGGCGGCCTTCCCCCGGACCTTTTCCACCCCCGAGCTCCGGCGGGAGTGCCCCGACGAGAAGAAGTTCGCCGTGGTGGAACGGCTGAAGGAGCGCCTCGCCACCCGCAACCTCGAGATCAATGCCATCGACGGAATCCGGGTGGAGTTTCCCGACGGATGGGGGCTGGTCCGGGCCTCCAACACCCAGCCGGCCCTCGTCCTCCGATTTGAGGGTGCCACCCCTTCCCGCCTCTCCGAAATCCGGGACCTCCTGACGGGAGAGCTCGCCCGGGCCATGGAAAGCGAAGGTCTCGATCCCGCCCTGGCCACCCGGGATGCCTCCCACTCCTAGACGGAACCCCCAACGAAAAATGGATGCCGGCCTCGTTTTCATCATTTTTTAACGAGCCACCCGACATTCATGATGTCGCGACCGCAGATTTTTTCCCTTTCAACAGAATCATCAAGATGGCGAAAGTGTACCTTCATTATTTTTTTCTTTATTTATAAATATCTTAAGACAAAAAATGATCCGTCAGTCGCGCAGGATCTCCCGGACCCGCCTCTCGAGGAGGCGGACGATCTCGGCCTCGGAAAGACCGGCATAGTCCGACGGAGAGAGGAAGATCCCGGGGCGAAGGAGGATCCTCGCGGGACGGGGAAGAAGTCGGTGGGGGGGAAGGGCCTCGAAGGCTCCGGAGATTCCGACGCAGAGCACGGGAAGCTTCATCCGGGCGAGGATCGTTCCCACGCCCGGCCGAAAGTTCCCCACTTGGCCGTCGATTGATCGCTCGCCCTCGGGGAAGACGCCGAGCCCCCGGCCCGATTTCAACAGGTGAAGGGCGATCCGGAGCCCCGACAGGGCGGACTCGGGGTCGATGGAGACAATTCCGAAGAGATTCTTGAAGGCGGAGAGAGGCCCGTCGAAGATGGGGGCAAATCCCCAGAAGAGGGTGCGGGAGAGAATCTCCGGAGGCAGCATGAGCGCCAGAAGGGGTCCGTCGAGATAGCTCGCGTGGTTGGCCACGATCACGAAGGGTCCCGGGGGAAGGCGGATCTCCGCCCCTTCCAGAGCGGGATCCTNNGAGCCGGAAGGCCTCCCCTTCCCGGCGCCAGCGGGGCCAGCGGATCCTGAAAAAGAGCCGGCCGGCCCCCCGAAGTGCCCGGTAGAGGAGGCGCTCCCGGAAGGTCAGCAGGCGGAGGGAGCGCCCCCGGGGGGGGATCTTCCCCTCCTCCTCCGGGGAAAGCGGCCGGAAGAGAAGCTCCTCGGCGGGACCTTTCCCGTCTGGCCCTTCGGGGGCGAGGGAGGAAAGCTTCGCCCGAAGATCTCCCACCGTGGCAATCTCGCTCAGGAGGTCGTCCGGAATCTCCCGCCCCAGGATCTCCTCGATTTCAGCGAGAAGCTCGATCCGGGCGAGGCTGTCGAATCCCAGGTCGGCCTCGAGACGGGCCTCGTCCACCACCGGAACATCCTCCCCGGCCATCCGGGACAGGAGAGCGCGGACCTTTTCGAAAAGGGGGCTGTCGGCAGGTTCGGAGGACTCCGCCCTCCCCCGGGACAGCCGGCTGTGGCGGGCGGTCCGGTAGATCTCCGGCAGAAGAAAGCGGCGAAGCTTGCCCAGCCGGGTCCGGGGCAAAGGCTCGGTGACGACCTCGTAGGCGGCGATGCGGCTATGGGAGGGAAGATGGCGATTGATCCCCTCGACCAGAGCCGACAGCGCCTCCGGAGGAGGGGCCGGATCGGCTTCCGGACGGATCAGCGCCACCAGGGCCTTCCC
>DGKK01000008.1 GCA_002387725.1 Nitrospirae bacterium UBA4572 | reverse complement strand
CTCTCCCTCCTCGACGCCCCCTTCGCCTCCCGGATCGATCCCTCGTCCCTCACCTTTCTCTCCGGGGAGACCATCGGGGAGGGGCTCGCCACCTCCTTCCGAAGCGATCTCGTGGGCTCCCTCCTCGTGGCCGACGCCACCGTGGACGGCAAGCCGCTAGAGTTCGTCTTTCTCGTCGAACACAAGTCCTCCCCGGTCCGGGATATCCACTTCAAGCTCGCCTGTCTCGTCACCGCCCTCTGGGCCCGCTTTCTCCGGGAGGGGAAGACCCCCCTTCCCGTCCTTCCGATTGTGCTCTATCACGGCAATCGCTCCTGGACCCTTCCCTCACGCCTCTCCGAAGTTTTGGGGATTCGCCCCGAGCTGGCCACCGGGATGCTCGATTACGCCCTCCATGTCATCGATCTCACGCGCATCGAGGATGACGAGATTCGCAGGAAGGTCGCCGATCCCGAGCCGCGGGTGACCCTCGCCGCCATGAAGCACATCCACGATCCCCTCCCCGCTCTTCTCGAGGTGGTCGCCGATTTTCTGAAGGACTTCGCCGAAGATCGTGATATACTGAGAAATGTTGGGATAAATATCTTCGACTACGCCAGCCACGTGCACCCGGAGGTTCCTCCGGAGGAGATGCTCTCGCTCTTCACCCCATTGACACAGGAGAAGAACATGACCACGATGATCGACTTATTGCGGGACCAGGGACTTCAGCAGGGACTTCAGCAGGGACTTCAGCAAGGTCTTCAGCAGGGTCGTCAGGAGGGTCGTCAGGAAGACATTGAAAAGATCCTCTCCAAGGGAGTCCTCTCTCCCGAGGAAATCGCCTCCACCCTCGACGTCGATCTCGCCTGGGTCGAGGAGATTGCCCGGAAGATTCGGCGGCCTTCGTGATCGATGGCTCCTTCCCGACGTATTGTTGGCATCGGTAAAAGAGAGACGTTCGGAAAAATGTTCGAGGAACTTTGTGGGAAAAAGAGGCGGGGGGTGTTCTTCTCTGCACCACACATGGGACACTAAGTCCGGAGGCGATTTTTTGGAGTGGGCTGAGCGAAATCTCGACGATGCGCTTTTTCCTTCAATGCTTATGCCGGTAATCGAAAAGGCCTTTGAAAGCCTCTTTCCCCTCTCCGGTGAAGGACCGGCCGACTCCGGAGTCACGGCCGCCATGATCTTTCATCGGGAGCTTGGAATCGTGCTTCATAGTGAAAGCTCCCGCAGGCTTCTGCCCAAAGCCTCCCTTGGAACCGGTTGGGAGGAGGTCGCGAAGACGGTGAGGGAGGCGCTGCCTTTGGAGTACCGTCCGGAGGTGGAGAGAGTCCTGAAGACCCGGGAGGCGTTTTCTGGAGCCTACCCTCTTTTGCCGGACCGTATCGAAGAGTGGGAAGGCCTTTTTCTTTGGAGCCTGCCCTTCGAGGGAGGGCAGGTTCTCGTATTGCGGGCCGGGTCTCTCGAAGCGGCGCTCTCTCGCCATCAAGACTTTTCCCTCCGGTCGGAGAAGATGGAGAAATCCTTGTCCCCCCTCCTAGCCCAGTGGATGCTCGACGGAACATGCGAGGTCTTTTGGTCCCGGATCCTGACCAATGTCGGCACCGACTTCCAGCCGGTTCCCGGCCACCTCTCTCCCGAATGGGTCCGGACGGTCCCCCTGTCAGGATCAGATTCTCCTCGGGTTTTCTGGGGGGAATACCTCAAGACCCCCGGACAGGGATGGAAGCGCTCCGTCAGACTTCTTCCTCCAGGTCTAACGCCCCGACGGCATCGCCGGTCGGCGTTGGGAGACAAGGGCAAGACGCTCGAAGTGCCCGTCGACCTTTGGGGGCTTTATCATTTGGGCACCGTCCATCTTTCTGCCGATCTTCTCCGGACCCTCGATTCCCGGGAGCTTCTCTTTCGCCTCAGGGAGGCGCGACGTCTGGCGCTCCGCTCTCTCTACCGCCATCTCATTTACCCCGGACCCCTTTCCTTCCTTCTACGATGGAACCCCGAGGCCAACAGCTTCGATCTCTCCCTGCTCAAAGACCTTCCCTCCTTTGCAGGAGAAGAGTCTCTTGGCAACGCGGTGATGACGGTAAGGCTCGAGTCCCGGGGGCTGCTCTCCTCGCTCGAGAGATCTCTTCGTCCCGCCGACCTGGTCTTTGCCGAAGGGGCAAGAGCCGCCTCCCGGACCATTTTCCTGTCCGGCTGCGATCCGGCGATGGCCAGATCGGCAGTCCTTCCCCGCATCCTTGCCATCGAGGGAATAGAAGAGAGGAATATCGGCGAGATCCGCTCTCTTGCCGACACCATCAACGCCGCTCCCTCCCGCACGTGACCCTGTCGTGAACGAAGATCTGACCTCACGGCTCTCCCTTCATAAAAGAAGAGAGGGAGGGAATGGAGTATTGTCCTACCCGATTCTTTTTCGGGAGCTTGTCCGCCTCGAGTCCCTCATTGAGGAGGCAATGGGGAGGCGTCTGACCTTTTCCGACGGATCCCTCGGAGAGGTCCGCTTCGATGTTTCGGGGCTGCGGGCGGGACTCTTTGTGGCCAGAAGGGAAGGGGGGGAGTGGAGTCGGGTTCTTCGATTCAACGCCTCCATTGTTTCGAGGGTGGGCGAGGAGGCCTTTCGCCCGACGGTGGCCCATGAATATGCCCATGCGGTGGTTCATGTCCTCTCCGGAGTGCGCCCGCGAGCGAGGGGAATGGATTTCTCTTCGCATGGAGGGCTTTGGAGATCGCTGATGGAGCTCTTCGGCCATCCTCCCCGCCGGTGCCACGACTATCCCGTGACCCCGGCGCGCACTGTCAGAACCTATCGATACTCCTGTCAGAGCTGCGACCGGGAGTACCGGCTGGGTCCCGTGCGCCACGGACGTCTGAAAAAAAATCCCGGCTATCTTGTCTGCGGAGCCTGTCGGGGGAAGATCCTTCATCTCCCGGACATGAATAACTCCTGAAAACGGGACAGACATGCCCTCCCAAGGCTGATTCGCTGTCGGATGAATAGTCCGGCGGCCCATGACAGATTGCACACGGCAGATCCGAATCGGCGGCCGGTTTGAGCCTCGATTGTGTAAAGTTCCGACAGGTATCTCTCTGTGTCTGCAACGGGGGCGGGGCCCTCCTTAAACAATGCTGGAACTCGGGATGGGACTTCAGGTCTGTCCAATGCTTGCAAGGAGGCGTCTGCCCCTTCACGCCGTCGCGGACAACGTCCTGCAGGAGTCTTGTTCGTTCATTCTCCTCCCGAACGGGACCGCGCGGACACTTGCTCAAGAACATCCAATCCGGATCCCTCAAAGAAGAGACTTCTCATGGCCAAAGACCTTCCTTCTGATTCCCGTCGCCCCCCGCTTTCTGTCTATGTTCTGGGTTACAACCAGGAACATAAGATCAAACCTGCCCTTGAAAGCGTCCTCTGGGCCGATGATGTTGTCCTTGTCGACTCTTACAGTACGGACAGGACAGTCCAGATTGCGGAAGAGCTCGGAGTACGTGTTTGCCAGGTCCCCTTTGAAGGGTTCGGGCACCTTCGAAATGCCGCCGTGAATTTCTGCCGCCATGAATGGATCTTTAGTCTCGATTCCGACGAGCGGATGACCCCGGAGGCCCAGACGGAGATCGAGGGCATTCTGGCGGATCGCGACAGCGCCGATGCCTATCTCGTTCCGCGTAAAAACTATTTTCTTGGACGCTGGGTCAGGCACTCCGACTGGTATCCCGATTTTCGTCAACCCCAGCTTTTCCGCAAGGGAGCCATGGTCTATTCTGCCGATGTGGTCCATGAATCCTACCGCCTCAATCCGGGAAAAACCCTGGGGAAGATGTCTTCGGCCATCATTCAGATCCCCTTTTCCGATCAGGAGGAGATGATCCGAAAAATGAACCGATACTCCTCGCTTGGCTCGGACAAGGTTCTGGCCCGCGGTCAGCGCGCCTCGGTCCTGATCGCTCTGGGTCATGCCGTCTGGTCTTTTTTCCGTCATTTCATTCTGAAGAAGGGATTTCTCGACGGAAGTGCCGGCTTTGTGATCGCGTTCTACAATTTTGAAAGCGCCTTTTACAAATATGCGAAAGCCTATGAAAAACAAAGGGAGCGACTCCCTCCCCATTCCCGAGAGGGCCCGTGAAATCCTCCTTGGGAGCCAGGCTCTTCCTCAAGCGAAAACTTTTTTCCGGGCGATAGCCTTCTTCCCCTAATTCCGAGATAGACGCTCAAAAAAACAAATAAGCCCTCTTTTCTGTTGGATTTTCGGTGAGGTATAATCTCACCTACCAGGTGAAAACCACAACAGAAGGAGGGCCACCATCATGGTACGAAACGATCTCACCGGAATCAAGCTGAAACAGACCACCGAACCTCTGACCGGACAAGGCGGATTCCTGGCCTTTGGGGAGTACCTGAGGGGGGTGAGACTCCGGGAGCGCGTGTCGACCCATCTGCCGGCTCCGGGAAGCAACCGGGGGTTTGGGCCTGATGTTTTTGTTCACACGTTGATCACTCTTTTGATCCTTGGAGGTCAGACCCTGTCGGATCTCCGAGAACTGGAGAGGGAGAAGCCGCTCCTTGATGTTTTGGGTCAGACGGTCATTCCGGACGAAGATACGGTCGGACAATGGCTTCGCCGGATGGGGGATCCCAAGAGAGGTCAGGGTGGCCTTGGGGGGTTGGGACGGGTGCGAGATGAGATTTGCCGGGAGATCCTGGCGCGGGATGGGATCACAGAGTATACGCTGGATCTCGATGCGAGCTTCATCCAGTCGGGGAAGGCCGACGCCAAGTATTCCTATCTGAAGGAAAAGGGCTACATGCCGATGCTGGCGGCCCTGTATGAGAACGGGCTCTTTGTGGACGACGAGTTCCG
>DGKK01000034.1:23333-45865 GCA_002387725.1 Nitrospirae bacterium UBA4572 | reverse complement strand
CACTCGGAACCGGAATCCGATGCTCTATCCGGACTGAGCTACAGGCGCATAGGAGGAAGGAAAAATTCAACCTTAGAAGGATAGCCGATTGATATGGCTGGGTCAAGAAGAGGAGGCTGCATCCATGTGAGATCGCGAAGCGGCAGAGTGGTCCTTTCCGGACCTATCTGAGAGAGAGACCGCAGCTACCCCTGTGCACACAAGGAAAATCCCGATCCACCGAAGAGTAGGAATCTTCTCCTGAAGAAAAAAGAGGGCCGAAAGAGGCGTGAGAACGTAGCCAATGGAGGTCAGAGGAATAATATAGGAGACATCGGAGACCGACAGTAGCTCCATGAGAACACCAAAGTGGAGGGCCTCAAAGGCAGTGCCGATAAGAACCTGCGGGGAAGTGATGACAGGGAGGAGGAAGGAAAGGGATTGCAGGGAGTGGCCGGAAAATGCAGGAACTTCTGACAACCCTCTTTTTATCAGAACGAAGCCGACCGCCTCCGAAAGAAGACCGACTAAAAGGAGACCCCAGATCTTTTTCCGGGAATAGGACACTCCCGATCCCCTACTTTTTTGACTCGAGCTTGTCATCCGGTTCCGGAGGATCCGGATTGTCTTTGATGGATCGCTTGAAATTAGAAATAGCCTTCCCCATGCCGGAGCCAATTTCCGGAAGCTTCTTAGCCCCGAAGACCAGCATGACAATAAGGAGGATAACAATCAGATGGATCGGTTCAAAAAGGCCTGTCAACATAAGAAAACCTCCCCTCGGAAAACCCTGTTTCCTTCAGTATACACCGATTGACTCTCGATAGAGAAAAATCGGTCTCCGGATTTTCCTCAGGGAACGAGAATCGCGAGAGAAGTCTCAATATAGTGAACGAAGGGAAGAGGAAAAACCCCGAGAAGGACCGTCATCCCCGCCGTAACAAAAAGAGCCATTCCTTCCATGCGATTGGGCATAAACTCGACGGGCTCCACAGGATCCTTCATGTACATCGCCATGACCACCCGAATATAGTAATAGGCACCAACGGCACTCAGGAGAACACCGACGACTGCCAGCCAGGTGTATCCTGCATGAACAGCAGCCATAAAGACATAAAACTTTGCCAGGAAGCCACCGAATGGGGGAATGCCGGCCAGAGAAAACATAAAGATCAACATCAGGAATGCGGCCATGGGATTCTTTTTGTTGAGTCCGACAAAGTCTGAAATCTCCTCGGCCTCGATCCCCTTGCGCCGGAGGATCAGGATGATACCAAAGGCCCCGAGGGTCATGAAGAGATAGGCGAACATATAGAACATCAAGGCAAAGAGGCTGTCCCGGCTTGGGTTGAGGAGGGCGATGACGGCATAGCCCGCATGGCCAATGGACGAATAGGCCAGCATTCTCTTGATGTTGGTCTGGACCAACGCCACGATATTACCGACAATCATGGAGAGAATTGCCGCTGTGATGATCAGCAGGGACCAGTGGTCACGATTGGCAGAAAAGGCCACCCAAAAAACGCGAAGAAAGACGCCGAACGCCGCGACCTTACCCACCGATGCCATGAAGCCGGTGACAACGGTCGGAGCCCCTTCGTAGACATCGGGAGTCCACATGTGAAAAGGCGCCGCTGAAACCTTGAAGGCAAATCCCACCATCGTCAGAATCATTCCGGCCAGAACCATCGGTCGAAGAGCCCCGGGGTTGGCTACAAACTGGGCGAGACCGCTCAGGGTTTCGGTTCCTGATGCCCCATAGAGAAGAGAGATCCCATAAAGGAAAATTGCTGCGGCAAAGGCCCCCAGGAGAAAATATTTAAAGGAGGCCTCCACGGAACGATTGGAATTTCTTTTGAGCCCAACCAAAACATAAAGACAAAGTGACATGAGCTCAATTCCCAAAAAGAGGGTGATGAGATCTCCCGCCGACACCATGATCATCATCCCGACGGCAGCAAAAAGAAGAAAGCCGTAATACTCACCAAGATGGATCTCTTCCTTTTCAAGGTAGGGAAGGGAGAAAAGGATCGTGATGATCGTTCCCAGGTAAATCACCGTCTTGAAGAAGTTTGAAAAGGGATCGACGATATAGAGGCCCTGATAAAGAGGTAATCCCTTTCCGTTTAGGCCAAAGGTGGCAATCATGGCAAAAACAAGAGAGAAGATGGCAAAAACCCCGAGAAGGGAGCGCTTTTTGGCAGGAACAAAGGGCTCCATCAAAAAGAGGAGGCACCCTAGGACCGTCAGATAGATCTCTGGCATCGTTCCCATGATGTTGACCGGGGAGAAGTTCATCAAAAAAGCTCCTTCAAACGGTTGAATAACTGAGAAAAGACCCGTCAGCGACTAATTGTGAAGCAATGCGAGGGGGGCGGGCTGCATCTGCCCCACCAGATGGGCAACACTTTGATGAAACAGAGAAAGTACCGGGTTTGGAAGAATTCCAATAACGATCACCATGACAACCAGGGGAATAAGAGATCCCCACTCATAGGCACGGAGATCCGGCATGGCGTAGCTTTTGGGGGTATAGACTCCCCAAACAACCCGGGAAAGGAGGTACAGCAAATACATGGCCGAGAGAATAACCCCGGTCGTCGCCAGAGAGGAGACCACTGCATGGGTCTTAAAAGAGCCAATGAGGACAAGAAACTCTCCCACAAAGGAGTTTGTCCCGGGAAGGGCCAGGGAAGAAAGGGCAAAGATCACTAAAAGAGTGGAGTAAACAGGCATCTGCTTTGCCAATCCCCCGTACTCGGAGAGCTGACGGGAGTGGGAGCGGTCATAAAGGACTCCGATGCAGAGAAAGAGCGCTCCGGTGGTAATGCCATGGTTGAGCATCTGCATGAGAGCCCCTTCAATACCCTGCGTATTGGCCACAAAAATACCAAGGGTCACCACTCCCATATGGCTCACCGATGAATAGGCGATGAGCTTCTTCATGTCTTCCTGCGCGAGGGCCATAAAGGCTCCCCAGATAATGGCGATAACAGAAAGCGTGAGGATCATGGGAGCAAAAAAATGCGAGGCATCAGGAAACATCGGCAGAGAAAAGCGAAGGAATCCGTAGGCCCCCATCTTAAGCATGATCGAGGCAAGGATGACAGAGCCGGCTGTCGGAGCCTCCACGTGAGCATCCGGCAGCCATGTATGAAAAGGAAACATGGGGATCTTGACAGCAAAAGCAACGAACATCGCGAGGAAAGCCAGGATCTGGAAACTCATGCCATAGTGTTGTCCTGAAAGGCGAGCAATGTCGAAGGTGTGCCCCCCGACAAAGTAAAGGGCAATGATGGCGACAAGAAGGAGCAATGATCCAGCAAGGGTGTAGAGAAAGAACTTGATGGCGGCATAAATTCGGTTCGGCCCCCCCCAGACACCAATGATCAGGTACATGGGGATAAGCATGGCTTCCCAAAAGACATAGAAGAGAACGAAGTCGGTTGCGCAGAAGACTCCGATCATCGCCCCTTCAAGGACAAGGAGATTGATCATGAAAAGGGGGAGATTCTTGGAGATACCCACCCAGGAGGTGAGAATTGTCATCGGCATCAGAAAGGTTGTCATGAGGACGAGGACAAGGCTGATTCCATCGATTCCCAAGGCATAGTGAATGTTCCCGAATGGAATCCACAAATGGTTCTCGACAAACTGCATCTGGTAGAGATGAGGATTGTTTCCGATCAGAAGGGATAGGGAAACAAGAAACTCGATGACCGTGATTCCCAGTGCCGTCCACTTGACCACGCCTTCCGTGCCAGGCTTTTTATAAAACGGAAGGATAAGAAGGGAGGCGACCACCGGAAAGAAGATCAGGAAGGTCAAAATAGGCACGGACAAAAAAGTCATCAGGCATCATCCTCTTCGATGTTGTTCAAGAAAAAGGGGCAGCCCCCGGACGACCGGGAACACAGTCATTCCCTCTAATGCGACTTATCTTAAGGTCAAAAGCTAGAGTCTATTAAAAAAGAGATAGAAAGCCACGAGACCAAAGGCACCAATAGCCATGGCCATGGCATAGTTCTGAATCTGGCCGGATTGAAGACGTCGCAGACCGCCCCCGCTGTTGCGGAAAAAGTGTGCCACGCCATTGACAACCCCATCAATCACACCCTTGTCCACCTCCTGCCAGAAAAGGCGTCCGATAGCAAAGGAGGGACGAACAAAAACCGCATCATAAAATTCGTCAAAGTACCACTTGTGCAAGGATACCTTGTAAAAGAATGAAAGATTCCTAGCGAAGGCCGCAGGGATGGACGACTCTTTTCCATAGAGGGCCCAGGCAATGAGAATCCCAAAAAGGGCCCCGGCCACAGAAAGGCCCTTGAGGGCATTTTCAGAAAAACCGCCCTCTCCCTCGTGGACATGGGGAAGAGGAAGCTCCTGAGCAAGGTATTGGAGAATACCATAGTGCTCTCCGGCCCATCCTGCAAAAACAGTGGCAATGGAAAGGACCAACAGAGGGATCGTCATGGTGAGTGGGCTCTCATGGGGATGAACCGCATGTCCTTGGCTCTCGGAGTGGAATCGCTCCTTTCCACCGAAGACAAGAAAGAGAAGCCTGAAGCTGTAAAAGGCGGTCAGGACGGCGGTTAAGACACCGATAAGCCAGAGCATTTGGCCAAGAGGACCCTGCTGATAAGCCGTTACAAGGATGAGATCCTTGCTGTAATAGCCCGCGAATGGGGGGATTCCGGAGAGTGCCAAAGAGCCAATCAGCATGGTGGCAAATGTCAGCCCGACATACTTTCGAAGACCTCCCATCCGAAAGACGTCCTGCTCTCCGGACAATGAGTGAATTACAGAGCCTGCTCCCAGGAATAGAAGGGCCTTGAAGGCGCCGTGGGTGAGGAGGTGGAAGATACCAGCACCATAACCACCAAGACCACAGATCATGACCATGTACCCGAGCTGACTCATGGTCGAATAGGCCACAATCTTCTTGATATCCGGCTGGGTTAGCGCAATCGTTGCCGCCACTATTGCTGTGATCGCCCCGGTCCAGGCAACAACATGGAGTGCAAAGGGAGCCGCATTATAAAGGGGGTTCATCCGGGCAATCATAAAGACGCCGGCGGTGACCATCGTTGCCGCATGGATAAGGGCGGAAATGGGGGTTGGACCCTCCATGGCATCGGGCAGCCATGGATGAAGTGGAATCTGGGCCGACTTGCCGACAGCTCCAAGGAAGAGCAAAAGGGCGATGACATCAAGCACCGGAACATTCCAGCTTCCGTGAAAGACGGCCGCGAGATTGACCGATTGATGGAGATGTGATCCGATGGCGGGAAATATCTCGGCGAAACGAACAGAGCCAAAGACTGTATAGGCGAGAAAAATTCCCAAAAGGAATCCGAAGTCTCCGACACGATTCATGATAAAGGCCTTGTTGGCGGCAAGCCATGAAGGTCGGCGCTCATACCAGTGAACAATAAGAAGATAGGAACAAAGACCAACCGCTTCCCAGAAGATGAACATTTCCACGAGATTGTCGGAAAGGACCAGCATGATCATCGAGAAGGTAAACAATGAGATGTAGGCAAAAAAGCGGTCATATCCCGAGTCACCATGCATGTAGCCAACGGTATAAAGATGGACCAGCATCGCGACGGTCGTCACCATGAAAAGCATGACAGCGGCAAGGTGATCATACTGAAGAGAGATTCCCACATCGAGGTGTCCGGAACGGATCCAGTCGTAGACAAGAGTGAGACTCGGAGGGGCTGAAAAGCTCTTGAAGAATTCTACCGTGGCAATGGCCCAAGAGATGGTGACTAGGGGAAGGGCCACAAAGTGGCCTTTGCCCTTGAAGAAGGGCCAAAAGATTCCCACGATCAGGAATCCAAGAAGGGGCAGAAGCGGAATCAGAAGAATCGGCATCATTTACAGGAACTCCCTCGGCAGATCAGAGCTTCAGCAGGTTGTAGTCATCCATGTTAACCGACTCTCGCAAACGGAAGAGGGAAATGATGATCCCTAGTCCAATTGCAACTTCGGCCGCAGCAACGGTGATCACGAAAAAGACGAAGATCTGTCCGTCGATCAGATGCAGGTAGTCGCTAAAGGCAACGAAATTAATATTCACGGCATTGAGCATGATTTCAATGCAGAGAAGAACGACCACAATATTTCGCCGGATTAGGACTCCGACAAGGCCCGTCACGAACATCATTGCGGACAGAGCGACATACCACGACAAAGGAACCATCGACACTCCAGGATAGACTTGCGATTAAGTCGATCGAACGGGGAGTAATAGAATCTCCTTTACTCCTGACGAAACCGTCCTCGCCCTCGGGCCATCACAATGGCGCCCACGAGGGCAATAAGAAGAACGATCGAGGCCACTTCAAAGGGAAAAAGATATTGCGTATAAAGAACCATGCCGATTGTCTCGGTATTGCCGAGAGTCGGAACGGACGGGTGGGGAATCGCAGGAAGCTTCGGATAAAAATTTGTCTTTACTAGAAGATATCCAAGCTCACCTACTGCAATAAGAGAGAGAGCAATTGCCCAAGGTGTTTGTTTTTGCAGAGACGTCGCACCGCCGCCCTGGAGGTTTAGAAGCATCACGACGAAAAGGTAGAGAACAAGGATCGCGCCGGCGTAGACGAGGAGCTGGACCCCGGCGAGAAAGGGGGCTTCAAGGATGATAAAAAGTCCTGCAACATGAACAAACATACCGAGAAGAGCCATGGCAGAATAGATCGCTACCCGGGATGTAACGACGAGAATGGCGCAAACAAGCGCCATTCCGCCGAAGTAAAAAAAAGGCAATTGCTGGATCAAGCCGCTATCCTCCGAGTGAGATGGGGGGGAAGTGATAATGTCCCTCGTCTTTTCCAGAATTTTCCGCTTCCCACATGTTGCGAACCTTGAGGTAGGCGTCGGAATCAGCACCAGCGCGATCTCCGAGCGCCAGCATCTGTTCCTTGGAATAGATTAGGCCGTTACGGGTAAAGGAGGAGTGGGCAAACTCCTTTGTCATGGAAAGTGCGTTGACTGGACATGCAACAACACAAAATCCACAAAAAATACAACGGGTAAAATCGAGCGTATACTCCTTGGCATAACGACGATCCGGAACTTCAGGATGGATGTCGCTAACCACACGAATGGCCTTGGCCGGACAAATAGCCTCGCAAAGATCACAGCCGACACATCTTTCAACGCCATCGTCGTAACGCCTGTGAGCGATGAATCCACGATATCCGTCGGCCAGGACAAGCTTCTCTTTCGGATACTGGGAGGTGACCTTCTTCATGAACATATGGCGCAGGGTCAGCTTCAAGCCCTGGCCTATTTCAGTAAACAATATGGTGTCAAGAAATTTCTTCAACATCTCAAACTCCTCTTCTGGAATATCCCGAAAACCTGATCATGTTTTGGCTGCCGTTTGTCTAACGCTCCAAAAAGTATGCCGCTATCCCCGTCACAATGATATTTGCAAAGGAGACCGGAAGCATGATCTTCCAGCCAAACCGCATGAGCTGATCATAGCGCAGTCGAGGAAGGGTTGCACGAATCCAGAAGAAAAAGAACAGGAAAAAGTAAACTTTGAGAAGGAACCAGATGACAGGGGGAATAAAGCCAAGCGCGGGAATGGGAGGATTCCATCCACCGAGGAAGAGAATGGTCGCAATGGAAGAGACAATAATCATGTTGGCATATTCGGCGAGATAGTAAAGAGAAAATCTCATCCCTGAATACTCGGTGAAGAAACCTGCCACCAGTTCGGACTCCGCTTCGGGAAGATCGAAGGGGGTTCGGTTTGTTTCGGCAATCCCGGAAATCACATAGATAACAAAGGCGACAATCTGGGGGAAGATGTACCAGTGCCAGAAACCGCCTGACTGGGCATCCTCTATCTTGACAAGTGACATTGAGCCAGAAAGGATCAATACTCCGATCACCGACATCCCTGCCGTCAGCTCATAGCTGATGACCTGAGCCGCCGAGCGCAGGGCGCCCAAGATTGAGTACTTGCTGTTCGAGGCCCATCCCCCAAGGAGAATGCCATAAGCTCCAATAGAGGAAAGGGCCAGGATGAGAAGGATTCCAACGTTGATATCAGCAATATAGGGATGGAGGGTCACACCCAACAGAGAGAATGAGTCATGACCGAAAGGAATGACGGAAAATGCGAGGATCGCGGGAACAAGGGAGATGACCGGAGCAATCCGAAAGATCGCCCGGTTGGCCTCGCTCGGAATAATGTCTTCCTTCGAAAGAAGCTTGATACCATCGGCAAGTGGCTGGAGAAGGCCCCATGGTCCCACCTCCATCGGACCAAGGCGGTCCTGCATAAACCCAAGAACCTTGCGCTCAAGGTATGTCAGGTATGCAATCATCGTCAATACTACAAAAAGGACGCCCAGCATGACGACAAGGGCTCCGATGAGGTCGTTGGCCAAACCCTACCCTTTCCTGTTTACTTCCGGAACTCCGGAAGCTTTCAACACACAAGATCCCTTTTCGGGAAGACAACCTTCCCTCGGAATAAAAAACTCTTTTCTGACTTGTAATAAAGGAATTCCGTCAGGCGATCGGCTCGACCTTAACGTCAATCGTCTGTCCGGACTGCGCGCCGGAATGCACATTGAAGCTGACGCTGCCGGGAAATAGCTCCATGAAACGGGCATCGGCAAAATGGAACGGAAAATGAACCTCCCCGTCGGCCATCCCCGAGACCGGCTCGATCGGAAGGGAAATCCGGCCATGGGGGGTTGAAACCGATACACAGGCTCCCTTCTTGAGCTTCATCTTTCTTGCCCATTGACGCGGCACACGGAGGAGCCCTTCACCCTCGATGGTCATAAGATTTGAATCGAGGAGGGTTTGGGTTCCGGCGTGGTTGATGGACTTTGAAAGGGTCATAACAAAGGTATTTTCCTCTTTCGCAACCTTATCATCCGGAGTCGGTGCTGCAATAGAGTGAGGAGGTTGTTTCAAGAAGTCGGCCATGCGGGAATTGACGGACTCTCTCTCGGCCTTGTGAGGAGGCTGTGAACTGGGTATCGAAAGAAGGATCTCTCCTGTCTTTCCCTGAAAATAGGCTGCATTTCGTGTTGAAGGACGAAGATCCGGGAAGATACGGAAAATTTCAGCGGAGACTGCCTCGAGGGAGTCAAACGGTAAGGGACGCCCCATCTGAGCCGCAAGACGCAGAATCATGTTTCCTTCGGCCAGGGCATTTCCCCAAGGGGCCATGGCCGCAGCCACGGGTTGGACGAACCCTTCGGCGCTCACCACATGGCCAGAACGCTCAAAGGAACTTGCAGCCGGGAGGACATAGTGGGCCATATCGGCAAGAGGTCCCTGAAAAAGATCAGCCACCACAATCAATTCCAGCTTGGAGAGAATTTTACGTACGCCGGCAGAGTCTGGCAGGAAGCGAAGAGGATCGACCCCAAAGGAGATGAGGGCCCGTATTTCTCCTGCCTCGATTCCGCCTAGGATCTCCCGCAAGCCTCCTCCACCCGAAGGGAGCTTCGTATTCCAATGGCTTTCCCAAACGGACCTTTGTTCGGAATTTTTCGCCTCAAGAAGTCCCGGGAGCCACTCGAAAGAGGCACCCATCATGAGAACCCCTAAGTCGTTTCCAGACTCTGGAAGGACAAAGAGGCCGCTCCCTTCAGAGGCAAAAAGTCCTCGCTCTCCCATAAGGCGAATAAGTTCATGGGAGGCCTCAAATGCCGCATCGGAGCGATGGAATCTTCTTCCGGTAACGAAGATCGTCCGCTTTGATGATTTTACGTCAGAGACAAGGCGAAGGAATGCATCAGGATTGACACCCCAATTATCCAGGCGGACGCGAACCTCCGGGGAAAGATCGCCTGTCCCGGAGGAGAGTGTTTCACGGAGGGCCCGAAGAAAAACTGCCTCATATCCAGGGGCCAGGCGAATAACCTCACGAGCGCGACTTGAGATGCTGACATCACGACCATGGACAAGGTAGAGGGCCGCTCTGTTTTTCCTGACCGCCTTTTTAATGGCTAGTCCGGTGATATTCGACTCAACCGCTGGATCGGCACCGAGAACAACGATGAGATCGGCCTTCACAATATCCTCATGATCCACCAGGGGACGAAGCGAACCAGTGGCAGAGACAAGAGGAAGTGCCATGTTCATTAAGCCCTGACGGGCTTCTGTATCGAGGAAATTTGACTTCAGGGCCTGGCGCATGAACCTCTGGAAAATGAAGGCATCCTCAAGAGGAAGTCGGGAAGAGGCCAAGCCGGCCACACGGCCCTCACCCCGAGAGACGATGGCGGAAAGCTTTGTCGAGAGTTCGGGAAGGACATCATCCCACGTCGACGGAACCAGGCGTTGGGCTTTTTTGACATACGGAGTCTCGAGGCGACTTTTGCTTTGAACTCCGTTAAACCCGAATCGTCCAACCACACAGATCGATCCCTCATTGGGGCCCAGTCCCTCTCGGGAGGAAATTCTTACGATGGATTCATTTTCCGTATCCACCACCATGCGGCATCCCGAACTACAGGATGTGCATGTTGTTTCGGTTTTCTCCATTTGCCAGGGACGGAACTGGTAGCGCACAAATCTGTCGGTGATCGCTCCCGTCGGACAGACTTCAAGACAATCGCCACAGAATTCGCAATCAAGCTTCTTTCCTAAGGGCGGACCGATGATGGTGTCGAACCCTCGATTGATAAACCCAATTGCATGTACGTCCTGAATTTCGTCGCAGATACGAACGCATTTTCCACAGAGAATACAACGATTCGAATTAAATACGAGAACCTCACTTTTCATATCTTCGGGTTCATCGTTCCGATGGCTTTCAAAGCGGGAGTCCGATCCCCCATAGGCGAAGGACATATTCTGAAGGGGACACTCCCCTCCACAGTCGCAAACGGGGCAATCAAGGGGGTGGTGAAGAAGCAGGAGCTCGAGGTTGGTCTTGCGGGCCTCATGGACCTTCGAAGACTCGGTGAGGACCTTCATACCTTCGGTTACCTGCGTGATGCACCCCATAACTGTCCGCTTGCTATCTTCAAGTTCCACTGCACAGATACGGCAGGAGCCGGCCGGATCCATACGGGGGTTATAGCAGAAAGTCGGAATGGAGAACCCTGCGGCAGAGGCAGCATGAAGGATCGTTGTCCCAGCAGGAACTTCGACCTCTTTTCCGTTGACTGTCAATTTCACCATGGAAGCAGCCTCACCCACTAAATGATCGCTCTGAACTTGCAGGCATCAACACATGCCTTGCAGCGAATACAGGTCTCAAGATTGATATGGGCAACCTCGCCCTTGTCCCAGGTCACAGAGCCCGTCGGACAGACCGGCTCGCAAAGACCGCATGTGGTACAGTCCTCCTCAATGACGACATACTTGATCAAATTGGCACATACGGTACCCGGACAATGTTTATCGCGAATATGGGCCTCAAACTCTTCCCTGAAATAGCGAATCGTCGAGAGGACCGGATTCGGGGCTGCAGCACCAAGACCGCAAAGAGAGTTTGACTTGACATACATGGAAAGGCGGATAAGCTCATCCAGGTCGCCTTCCTGTCCCTTCCCCTCGGTAATCCTTGTGAGGATCTCCAGCATGATTTTCGAACCCACGCGACAAGGGGTACATTCCCCGCAGGACTCATCCTGGGTAAACTTGAGGAAGAACTTTGCTGTGTCAACAATGCAGGAGGCTTCGTCCATAATGACGATTCCCCCCGACCCCATGATCGCTCCCGCCGCAATGACATTTTCAAAATCTACCGGCGTATCGAGCCCGGAAGCGGGAATGCATCCTCCGGAAGGGCCTCCCAGCTGGGCAGCCTTGAACGGAATCTTTTTCTCGAGCATCCCTCCCCCAATATCAAAGACAATGGAGCGCAAGGGAGTTCCCGCCGGTACTTCAATCAATCCTGAGTTTTTGACAGATCCGGTCAAAGCAAAAGTCTTTGTTCCTTTTGTCTTCTCTGAGCCATAGGAGGCATACCAATCACCTCCGTTGAGAATAATGTGTCCCACATTGCCAAGGGTTTCAACATTATTGATCACTGTCGGCTTTCCCCAAACGCCTTTCTGTGCGGGAAAGGGAGGCTTTGGCCAAGGCATTCCGCGCTCGCCCATCAGGGAGGCGAGCAAGGCTGTTTCTTCTCCACAAACATAGGCGCCAGCGCCCTCCTTGATCGTAATATCAAAGGAAAAACCTGTCCCAAGAATATTGTCTCCGAGGAAGTTACGCTCCCTTGCATCGTCGATCGCCTTGCGAAGGCGCTTGATTGCCAAAGGATATTCCGCACGGCAATAGATGTATCCCTTCTTGGCATTGCCAATGGCATAGGATGCCGCCAGCATGCCCTCAAGGACACTATGGGGATCCCCTTCCAGAATCGACCGGTCCATAAAGGCACCGGGATCGCCTTCATCGGCGTTGCAAACAACATACTTTTCCTCGCCCTGGGATTGGCGGGTCAGTTTCCACTTGAGGCCGGTATAAAAGCCGCCTCCCCCGCGCCCTCTGAGTCCCGACTTTGTCATTTCATCAATGACCATGTCAGGGGTCATCTCAGTCAACATTTTCCGAAGGGCCTTGTAGCCGTCTGTGGCAATATAGTCATCGATACTTGAGGGATCGATAAGACCACATCGGCTGGAGACAATCTTCACCTGGCCCCTGAAAAAGCCTGTCTCGGCCATGAGAGGCAGCCCCTCGAATGGCTTATGGCCTGCGATGGGAATCTGGCAGACCGCGTATTTTTTTGCAAATTCCCCCTTCACGAAATGGGCATCGAAAATCTGTGGAATAATCAATGCCTTTACGTTCCGGTACGAGACGCGGTACATTCCGGGCATCGTGATGTCCAGAAGGGGCTCGTTGTGGCACATTCCGATACAGCCTGTCGGAATGATTCGGGCCTCAAGTCCTCTCTTCTCAAGCTCTTTTACGACCAGTTCCTCAATGGAGCGGGCTCCGGCGGCGAGGCCGCACGTTGCCATCCCAATATGGATCGTAGGGATTGCCACATCGCGAAAGAGACCGGCCGCCATTTCTTCTACCGTCTGTGTTGCCATCAGGTAAACTCCTCGGAGTCAGGGGCGACATCCCCCATGACTCACCTATAAGAAAACAGCATGAAATACATACTGTATATGGGATATCACTCACGAATCATCTACGCCGGAAAACAGAGTGAAGTCACCCTGCAATCCTGCGACTATTACACCCAAGACTGACTGGTCAGGAGACGCTGTCTCCATTCCGGTCGTGCCAGCTCCCGGGTGAATCAGGAGGCAGGAGAGGCCTCCGTCTCGGGTTCTCCCGCAGACTCTTCCCTGAATTGCTTGAGAAGATCCACCATCTTGTCTCCGGAGAGCTTTCCATAGGTATTTCCATTGACCATCGCCATGGGAGCCAGGGCGCAGGACCCGAGGCAGGAAACGGGCTCGAGGGTAAACATCATATCCTCGGTGTTTTCCCCCTCTTCGATATGGAGATTTTCCTTTATCTTGTCGACCAGAAGACCGGCCCCACGAACATGACAGGCAGTTCCCACGCAGACCTTGAGAATGAATTTTCCTCGTGGCTCCCGATAAAACTGAGAGTAAAAAGTCAGAACCCCGAACATCTTGCTATGGGGGATCCCCAGATCCTCTCCCACACGTTCGAGAACTTCAGCGGGGACATATCCGTACTTGTCCTGGATAGTCTGAAGAATCTGAACAACAGCACCTTCCCTGTTGCCGAACTCCTCACATATATGATCGATCTCTTCATCGGTGATATTTATTGTCGCAGCATTGTCATTGTGTGCCATTCTGCTATCTCCGAAGAATGTCAGTTTCGGTTGAAATATTGCCCTGTCCTACGAGAAAAGGAGCTTCTCCCCCCATATGTTCAGGGCATTGATCCGCCACAGGATTAAACCTGCGGCACATGGGAAAATGCGTTGACTCTCGTCAGCGATCACACTCTCCCATAACGATATCATAGGTTCCGAATATGGTAACGATGTCTGCGATCATATAGCCCCTTGCCATATGATCAAAGGCTCCCATGCTGACAAATGACGGGGCCCGAATCTTCATCCGGTATGGTTTTCCCGAGCCGTCACTGACAATATAAAAGCCAAGCTCTCCCTTGGGCGTCTCCGTTCCACAATAGGTGTCGCCAGGGGGAGTCTTGAAGCCTTCCACAACAAGGAGGAAGTGATGAATCAGGGTCTCCATGTTATGCATGACCCGCCCTTTAGGTGGGAAGGAGACCTTGTGGTCGTCGGTCATGAATGGCCCCTCGGGGAGCTTGTCGAGGCACTGCCGAATGATTGAGGCACTCTGACGCATTTCCTCAACCCGGATATAATAACGGTCGTATATATCTCCATTATGGCCTACAGGCACGCTCCACTCGACCTGATCATAGGCCGCATAGGGCTCATATTTTCGAAGATCATAATCGACCCCGGAGCCACGCAAGGTGGGACCGGACAGACCAAAATTGACGGCATCCTCGCCTGTGATGACGGCTATATGCTTTGTCCGGGCCAGCCAAATACGATTGGTCTCAAGGAGCGTATTGTATTCCTTGATATGTCCTTCGAAGGTTTCAACAAAGGAATAGAGGGCGTCGATGACATCGCGTGTCAAATCTCCCTCCACACCCCCAACCCGGTAATAATTGGTTGTCAGGCGGGCCCCGCAAATCTTCTCGAAAAGGTCAAGGAGAACTTCCCGTTCACGGAATGTGTAGAAGAAAACACTCATCGCACCAATATCAAGCGCCTGAGTCCCAAGCCAAAAAAGATGGTTGACGATTCGCTGCATCTCGGCCACGATGGTTCGGATATACTCGGCGCGGGCTGGAACCTTGAGCTGAAGAAGCTTTTCAACGGCCCGAACAAAGGCATAGTTGTTGGCCATCGCCGAAACATAATCCAATCGATCCGTGAGAGGGATGATCTGATTATAGGTTCGGTATTCAGCAATCTTTTCGGTGCCGCGATGGAGGTATCCCAGGTCGGGAACGGCCTTTTTGATTCTTTCCCCGTCAAGGTCAAGCAGAACTCTCAACACACCATGGGTACTGGGGTGCTGGGGCCCCATGTTGAGGAGGAACTGCTCTGTCTTGATCGAGGAGTCAAGGCCATTCAAGACAGCCTGGCGAAGAGTGGAGAGCGTAATTTCCCGCCGAACTGTCGGGGCCTCTGCCGCCGCGCCTCCGACCTTTTCCTTTTCCAGTGACTCCAAGAGATTCCCCTTTCCCTGCCAAACGTGCGGGCGGCTTCAGACAACGTCGCCAGCCGACCCGTTGCCGACTCTCCTCTATAAGGACCGAGCCGACACCATGAATGCAATATTTGTCATCCCTGCCTTCGCCGCAGGATTATGAAGATCCCTTGGGGAGGGGTGGAAGTCCTTCGTGATATTTGGGCACAAAGGAAAAGTCATCCCGCCATCCTTTTCCCACAAGAGGAAAATCCTTCCGAAGAGGATAGCCCTCATCATAATCATCGGGCATGAGGATGCGCCTGAGATCCGGATGGCCACGAAACTGGATCCCCATCATGTCATAAACCTCACGCTCCATGAACTCGGCCCCCTTCCAGATGGAAACGATCGAGTCCACAACTGGATGGGTTTCAGGAACGCGAATTTTCACCAGGATACGATGGCGACGAGGAAGAGAGTAAAAAATGTAAACGACCTCGAAGCGCTCAGGATCCATCGGATAGTCGACTGAGGTAACATCAACGATGTAGTCGTAGCGAAACTCGGGGTCATCATGAAGAACACGAAAAACCTCGAGGGCCCCATTTTCTTTGAGGTAGACCGTCAGGTCTCCCAAGGCTTCCCGAGACCCGGTCACAATCTCCGGAAATCTCCGATGAAGGGACTCTGCGACAGGATGCATCCTAGCTCTTCTCCTCGCTCTAGTTCCGGAAAACCGGCTTGTCTTGCATGATTTTCTCCTGAAGCTTGATCAGGCCATCGAGAAGGGCCTCTGGCCTGGGAGGGCACCCGGGGACATAGACATCAACGGGAATCAGTCGATCCACTCCCTGAACAACACTGTAGCTGTCGTAGATGTTTCCGCTTGTGGCACAGGATCCCATCGCGATGACATACCGGGGTTCGGGCATCTGGTCATAGATCTTCCTGACCACAGGAGCCATCTTTCGGGTAAGGGTTCCGGCGACGATCATCAGGTCAGACTGTCGGGGAGAGGCCCGAAAAACACCCGCACCAAACCGGTCAATATCAAACCGGGAGGCCACGGCCCCCATCATTTCAATGGCGCAGCAGGCCAAGCCAAACGTCATAGGCCAAAGGGCGGATTTCCGAGACCAGTTCACGATGTCATTCACCGCATCCTGCAGCTTCATCGTGACGACAGACAGCTCGCCATCTTTATGGTGAACTACTCCCATTCAAGCGCCTCCTTCTTCCATGCATAGACATATCCGACAATCAGGATGACAAGAAAGATCAACATTTCGACAAGACCGAAGAGGCCAAGACGCCTAAAGTCAACGGCCCAAGGGTAGAGGAAGACAACCTCAACGTCAAAGACGAGGAAAAGCATGGCAATGACGTAATAGCGGATTGAGATACGTTCCCGGGCATCGTTGATGGGGGGAACACCGCACTCATAGGGAGCGTCTTTGTCCCGATAGGGATTATTGGGGCGAATGAGGCGCCCCACCAAAAGTGAGACCGCACCAAAGCCGATCGCGATCAAAAGGAAGATCAGGATTGGAATGTAGTGGTCGGGATGGGAAAGAGAAAACATGTGCCCCCTCCGGTTCCAAGCGAACGGAACCTTGACATCTATGGATTTCTATTAGTTCTCCGGTTCGATTTGTCCTATCATTCTATTTTTGGACCGGGACTTTGTCAACTGAAAAACGACCGAATTTCGCCATCACGACAGGGCATTATCCCCTCTAAGTATAGGAAGAGGCTGACTACACAGCCCCATGACATTTTTTGTATTTTTTTCCACTCCCGCAAGGACAGGGATCATTCCGCCCAATCTTTGACGGACTTCCTGATGTCCCCCCGGACACTGGTTCGACGGCAACGCCATAAGCGTTCGGAGAAAAAGACTCTCCCCCCAGATCCATGACAACCTCTCCGGATTCGTCCGGGTAAGAATAAGCCAGATTCCCAAAATCCGGCTCCTCTTCAGGGGCCTCGGCGACCTCCCGAACAGATCCGGTCACCTCGACAACGGAGTTCTCAACCTCCTCCATAAACTGCTCGAAAAGGTCGAACCCTTCCCGCTTGTACTCCACCAGGGGATCCTTCTGGCCGTATCCGCGGAGGCCTATCCCCTCTTTCAGGCGGTCCATGGTCAGAAGGTGCTCTTTCCATCCGTTATCGAGAGCCTGAAGAGCGACATATCGCACAATGGAAGAAAAAACATCCGCACCAAAGAGTGCTTCCCTTTCGGAAAGATGGGCTTCATATCGAGACAGGATATGAGCCACAAGGGCATCAATTCCCATATCCTGAATCTCTTCTATCGTGAGGGCAAGACCGGTTTTTTCCTGGACTTTTTCCACCAGCCCCTGGAGGTCATAGCTTTCGGGGTAGGCATCTTCTGGGATGATTGAAAGGATCAGCCTTTCCAGAGAACGACTTCCCCAGGTTGAAACAAGATCCCGAAGTCCCTCACCTTTGAGCACCCGTTTTCTGAGCTCATAAAAGACCAGCCGCTGCTGGTTCATCACATCATCGTATTCAAGTAGCTGCTTCCGGATATCGAAGTGGTAAGTTTCAACCTTCTTTTGGGCGTTCTGGATGGCCTTCGTGACAAAGGCATGCTCGATGGGGACCCCCTCCTCCATGCCCATGCGCTCCATCAGCCCCTTGATCTTCTCTGCCCCAAAGATTTTCATCAGGTCGTCTTCAAGGGAGAGATAGAATCGGGATGAACCCGGATCCCCCTGTCGACCCGCCCGGCCTCGGAGCTGGTTATCGATTCGTCGACTCTCGTGCCTTTCCGTTCCTATGATGTGGAGGCCCCCCAGCGCCACGACAGCTTCGCGCTCCTTTTTGGCCATCTCCTCGAAGGTAGCGAGAAGGGCTTTCTTTTCTTCTGGAGAGACCTCCTCCCCCCGCTTTCTCAGCTCCGCATTAAAAAGAAATTCGGGATTCCCTCCCAAAAGAATGTCGGTTCCCCGCCCTGCCATATTGGTCGCAATCGTCACCTTCCCCAGCCGACCGGCCTGAGCGACAATCTCGGCCTCTTTTTCATGGAATTTGGCATTGAGAACCTCATGGGGAATTTTCTTTTCCATGAGAAGGCGGGAGATGAGCTCGGACTTTTCAATGGAAACAGTCCCTACAAGGACCGGTTGGCCCACCTGATGGCGCTCGATGATGTCGAGAACGACCGCGTCATATTTCTCCTTCTGTGTGCGATAAACCTGGTCGGGGAGATCTATGCGGATCATCTTCCGGTGGGGAGGGATGACAATGACATCAAGGCCATAGATGCGATGGAACTCAGTAGCTTCGGTATCGGCGGTCCCGGTCATTCCGGAAAGCTTCCGGTACATGCGAAAATAGTTCTGGAAGGTCACGGTCGCCAGCGTCTGGTTTTCCATCTGGATCTTCACCTTCTCCTTGGCCTCCACCGCCTGGTGGAGGCCTTCTCCCCACCGTCTTCCCGCCATAAGCCGGCCGGTGAACTCATCGACGATGATGACCTCACCGTTTTTGACCACATAGTCCACATCCCGGCGATAAAGGTGGTGGGCCTTCACGGCCTGCATCAAATGATGGACAAAGGAGATGTTCTTGAGATCATAGAGGTTCCCCACATCGAGAAGCGACTCGACAAGATCCGAACCTTCTTCCGTCATCGAGACCGTCTTGTGCTTTAAGTCGACGGTGAAATGCTGGCCTGGAATCAGGCGGGGAATGATCCGGTCGACTCTCTCGTAGAGATCGGTGGACTCTTCGGAAGGACCGGAAATGATCAGGGGCGTTCTCGACTCATCGATCAGGATGCTGTCGACCTCATCCACGATGGCAAAGTTCAGGGGACGCTGTGCAAACTGCTCGAGCTCATACTTCATGTTGTCACGGAGATAGTCGAAACCGAACTCGTTGTTCGTCCCGTAGGTAATATCGCAGGCATAGGCCTCCTGCCTGAGATCATCGGGCATGTCATGCTGGATCAGCCCCACCGAAAGTCCAAGAAACCGGTAAAGCCGCCCCATCCATTCGGAGTCGCGCCGGGCGAGGTAATCATTCACTGTCACGACGTGAACGCCCTTTCCCTCCAGGGCGTTGAGATAGACGGGGAGGGTTCCCACTAGCGTCTTTCCCTCTCCGGTTTTCATCTCGGCAATGCGCCCCTCATGGAGGACCGCTCCCCCCATGATCTGGACATCAAAATGCCTCATCCCCAGCACTCGCTTTCCGGCCTCCCTTACGACTGCAAAGGCTTCCGGCAATATCGCATCGAGAGATTCCCCCCTGGCAATCCGCTCCCGAAAGACCAGGGTTTTTCCGGCAAGCTCTTCATCCGAAAGTTTCTCGACAGAAGGCTCGAGTGAATTCACCCGATCGACAATCCGGGAGATCCTCCGGATTTCCTTCTCGTTCTGGCTGGAAAAAAGAGAGCGGACGAGCGACTTGAACATGAGAAAGACTCCTCTAGAGTAAGATCAGCAGAACAACTTCGAGATTTTTGACTGGCAGACTTCGACTCAGGGATTCCGGTCAGAACCATCTGAGGCGAGGTAGGACTCTGGATTGACCGGATGTCCGAACTCACGAACCTCATAATGAAGATGGGGGGCTGTGGTCAAACCGGTCAAGCCGATGGTCCCGATCTCCGTCTCTCTTCCGACCGCCTCTCCCGTCACCACATCGATGGAGTCAAGATGGGCAAAGAGGGAGGACTGGCCAAGACCATGGTACACAATGACATAGTTTCCGTAGTCGGGCGTCCTGTCAGTCAGAACCACCACACCCGGAGCATCCGAATGGACGACGGTGCCCTCCTCCCTGGCAATATCTAGTCCAGGATGGAACTCTTCGCCTCCCCCCACGGGTCCGGTCCGGCGCCCAAAGGAGGAGACGATCCACCCCCTCACCGGCAAGTGATAGCGAACCGCATCTCCATCCCCGTTGAAAGGAAGGAGTGTCGGGGTGGGGGCAGGCCCCTCCGATTTCAGGGCATTCTTTTCAAGGGCTGGCATCGTTGGCGCGGAGGAGGCGGCGCCCTCTCCCGGTGAGGGGGGGTGAACATCCGGAGCCCCTTTTGCCACCATATTCATGATCTGTGCATCGAGGTTGTTCACCTCGGAGAGCTGGGCCTCAATGGCATCAAGCTTCTTTCGGTAGTTGTCGAGATGCTTCTGCTGAATGCGGGTTTCTTCCTGAATCGTCTGAAGGGCCATGAACTTTTTCGTTTCATAGCTGTAGAAGAAAATGAGGAGGACAATGCCGGAGAAAAGGGCCACAACTCCGGTGAAGAATAGATAAATTGCCCAACGGGGAAAGGTCCACTGGCGAGACTTCTCTGTGACTCCAGGAAGAATGGTGACCGTTATCGTCTTCTTAAGCCGGGCCACGAACTCCTCCTTCTCCCGTTGGGCTCCCATCCCCCGCGGTGCAGGATTGCCGAACCCAGGCCGCATAGGCCGCCGTCACATGGTCAGCGGCCAGGAACAGGATCTCCGGAACCTGATAGGGGTGCTCCCGAAGAATCGCCTTTTCAAGGGGCTCCCGGTTTTCCGGAATCGTCTTGAGGAGCAAGGTCACCTCCCCCTCTCGCTGAAGAGATCCGTCCCAGAAAAAAAGCGAAGTTCCCCGGGGCAAAAGATGTCCACAGGCAATCAGCCTCATTGAGACCAGATCCGACACGAGCCTCTCTGCCGCTTCGGGATCTGGATGTGTCACAACGACAAGATCGACCCTCACTGGATCACCTCCGAGAAAAACTTGATCGTCCTGGCCATTCCCTCATGGAAGGAGACCTCACACTCCCAGTCGGACTCCTGGGCCAGGCGACCATGTCCCAGGACACGATATTCTGAGTCGGCAAAGGTCTTCGAATGGTAATTGACGGGCGCATCGTCTCCCAGAATCTTTCCGATTTCGAGAAAGATCTCCCGATCGCTCACCGGAACATTCGATCCCACATGGAAGACGCCTTCGGCATCCCGGCTGATAATATGAAGAAGGGCCTCCACCGCATCATCAATATAGACATAGTCGCGAACCCGGCCCCCGTTGCCGGGAATCGCGGGAGGATTCACCGAGCTGCGAAGCAGGGTCTGCCGGACGGCTGACCCGATGAGCCCCCCCTCCCCTGCCACAGTTTGCCCGGGGCCATAGACCGGAGAGAGACGAACCACCGTCTGTCGGGTGGCATGGGGATCCGAAAGTGACGCCAGGGAAAACTCGGCAAAGGCATGGGAAATACCATAGGGTGAGAACGGCGCAATCGTTGTCCTCTCGGAAAGGGGACTTCGGTCCTTTTCCCCCGCCTTTCCCAGAACCTCGCCCGAGGAGACAAGCAGGATCCAGGGGATCGAAGCCAGCCGGCCGGCTTCCAGGACCCCCATGATCGCTCCCGCGGTCCGCTGGATATCCCAGGCGGGACTCTCCCACGACAAGCGGACATCGGGCTGGCTTGCCAGGTGGATATACAGGGAAGGAAGGGTGCGCTCGATGACCCGGGCCACAAACTTCGAATCGTCAAGGGACCCTTTGACGAGGGGGACGGGAGAGTCCCGAGACGAACGGTAGCCCGTCGACATGTCGTCGATCGCGGTCACATTGTGCCCCATCCGGGAGAGTGCCCGGGCCAGCGGTGCTCCAATGAATCCCGCCCCTCCACCGATGACAATATTCACAGACGCCCCTTCCAGCGTGCGTAGCAAAAATATTCCTGATTTCCTTTTCTTCCCCGGACGGTCGAGGGCATCACCCCCCGAACACATCCCCCATTCTCTCCGATCCAGTGGACAATTTCCCTCAAAATTCTCCGGCGGACCGTCTCACTGACAACAATCCCTCCTCGTGCGACTTCTTCCGGGGCCGCCTCGAACTGGGGCTTTACCAGAGCCATCATCCACCCTCCCCGAGAAAGGAGGAGGGAAATCTGAGGCAGGATCTGGCGAAGGGAGATAAAGGAAAGATCGGCCACAACACCAGCGACGCCTTCGGGTGGAATCCAGGATCCGGGATGGCGAACATTGACGGACTCGAGAAGTGTCACACGAGGATCCGAGCGAAGGCGGGAGTCGAGAAGCCCCTTCCCAACATCAACGGAAAGAACGGAGGCCGCGCCCGATTGCAACAGGCAATCGGTAAACCCTCCGGTCGACGCCCCGAGATCCGCGAGCCGGAGGCCCTGAATCGGAGGAGAAAAAAAAGCAAGCGCGCCAGCTAGCTTGTCGCCTCCCCGTCCCACATAGAAGGGCTTCTCCCCCGCCACGACTCGGGAGACCCGGTCAAACTCGGTCCGGACTGAGGGGTCTGTTCGAGGGATCCCATTCACACGCACCTCTCCCCGAAGAACAAGTTCCCGCGCCATTTCGCGGGTCGTCGCCC
>DGKK01000034.1:0-23328 GCA_002387725.1 Nitrospirae bacterium UBA4572 | reverse complement strand
AAGCTTCGGCGCCGTCAGGCCCACCGAATCCCGCAGGATCCCAGGAGCTCCATGTTCGACATAATGGTCCGGAATGCCGGCCTGCCGAACCCGAACCCGGGACAGAAGATCCGAGGCGGCCAGGAACTCCAGGACGGCCGACCCGAAGCCTCCCATGACAACCCCCTCCTCGACGGTCACAAGCAGGGGCGCCTGGCGGCAGATCTCCGTCAGAAGCTCCGTATCCAGCGGCTTGGCAAATCGCATGTTGACCACCCCTGCTTCGATTCCCTCTTCCTGCAGGAGTCGGGCCGACTCCATGGCCACCGAGACCATCGAGCCATAGGCCAGAAAGACCAGGTCGTGGCCATCCCGAAGCATCTCGGCCTTCCCTACCGGGATGGCCGTGAAGCCCGAGTCGAGGGGCACTCCCAAGGCCTCTCCCCGGGGGTAGCGGATGGCGGCAGGTCCGGGAAGGTGAAGGGCAGTCCACAGCATCTTGCGAAGCTCATTCTCGTCCTTGGGGGCCATCAGGACAAGGTTGGGGATATGACGAAGATAAGCGATGTCGAAAACCCCGTGATGGGTCGGGCCATCCTCGCCCACAAGTCCTCCCCGATCGAGCGCAAAGAGAACCGGGAGATTCTGAAGACAGATGTCGTGAACGACCTGATCATAGGCCCGCTGCAGAAAGGTCGAATAGATCGCGGCCACCGGTCGTAGGCCCTGGGCCGCCATGCCTCCGGCCAGGGTGACCGCATGCTGCTCGGCGATCCCCACATCGACAAAACGCTCGGGAAACAGCTTGGCAAAGTCGGACAGCCCCGTTCCTTCGGGCATGGCCGCCGTTATCGCAAAGAGCTCGGGAATCTCCCGGGCAAGTTCGATCATCGCCTGACCGAAGACCTTGGTGTAAGCCGGGGGACCGCCGGATTTCTTCTTGAAAATCCCCGTTTCCGGATCGAAGGGTCCCACGCCGTGGAAGGCGATGGGGCTTTTCTCCGCCGGTTCGTATCCCTTCCCCTTGACGGTGCGCACATGGAGGAGGACAGGGCCGGGCCGGTCCTTGAGGGCCGACAGGGTCTCGATCAGAAGGGGAAGATCGTGGCCATCGAGAGGGCCCACATAAGAGAGACCCATCTCCTCGAACCACTGGCCCGGAGGAGAGATCATCCCGACCATCTGTCCATGGGCCACCCGGGCAAAGCGGGCCACCTGATCCCCGATCACCGGGATATCCCGCAGGATGGCCCCCGTCTTTCTCTTCATCTCATCGATCATCGGATCTGCCGAGATCCGGGCCAGGTAGGAGGAAAGAGCTCCCACATTTTCCGAGATCGACAGATTGTTGTCGTTTAGGATCACAAGAAGCTTTTTCTTTCGGGCCCCGGCCTGATTGAGAGCCTCCATGGCCATCCCCGCAGTCAGGGAGCCGTCTCCGATGACGGCAATCACATGGTATGAGTCTCCCAGCACATCGCGGGCCTCCGCCATTCCCAACGCTGCAGAGACTGAAGTCCCTGCATGCCCTGCCGAAAAGGCATCGTGGGGGCTCTCCTCACGCTTGGGGAATCCGCAGAGTCCATTCCACTGCCGGATGGTTGGAAGGGCCCCCAGTCGTCCCGTGAGCATCTTGTGGGGATAGGCCTGGTGTCCCACATCCCAGACAATCCTGTCCCGCGTGGTATCAAAAACGCGATGGAGAGCCAGAGTCAGCTCGACAACCCCCAGCCCTCCCCCGAAGTGTCCCCCGATTCCTGACAGGACCCGGATCATCTCTTCCCGGATTTCCTTGGCCAGGACGGGAAGGTCCCCCACGGGAAGGCTTTTGACATCGTCCGGACCGCTAATGTTTTCCAGAATGGATCCCATTAATTCCTTCTTTCTATGATATAGGAGGCAATGCGGGCGAGTGGCTCCCCCTTCGATCCGAAGACGGCCACGGCCTCATGGGCCTCCCTGCACTTTTCTTCTGCAAGGATCCGGGCCCGGTCGATGCCGACCAGTCCGGGGTAAGTATTCTTGCTTTTTCCGGCATCTTTTTGTGCCGCCTTTCCCAACTCCTCGGCCGTTCCCAAAACATCGAGAAGATCGTCCGCGATCTGGAAGGCAATTCCCACCGCCTCGCCGTATCGCGTCAACGCCTCGACCCATTCGGAAGAGGCCCCCGCAAGGATCCCTCCGATGCGCACCGAGGCCCTGAGGAGGGCCCCGGTCTTATGACGATGGAGATTTTCGAGCTCCGGAAGGGTCAGGTTCTTCCCCTCCGAAACAATATCGAGAAACTGACCTCCCACCATTCCGCAGAGGCCGGAGGCAGAGGAAAGCTCATGGACCACCTCCATCCTCCGGGAGGCGGGCAATACTTTATCATACACAGGATCCGAGAGTAGGGTAAACGCATGGGTAAGAAGGGCATCCCCCGCCAAAATCGCCGCCGCCTCCCCATAGACCACATGATTGGTCGGCCGGCCCCGACGCAGATCGTCGTTGTCCATGGCGGGAAGATCGTCATGAACAAGGGAATAGGTATGCACAAGTTCGAGTGGCAGTGTCAGGGGAAGAAGGGATTCTCCGTCTCCCCCCACCGCCTCGATGGCGGCCAGCGCCAGAACCGGCCGAATCCGTTTTCCTCCGGCCAGGAGGCTGTACCGGATCCCTTCGGCCAGACGTCCGTATTCCCGGGAAAGTTCCCGTTCGAAAAGGGCTTCAAGGGCCTTGTCCACACGTTTCTTCTGCATATCGAGGTAGGCCGTGATTTCCAACCGACTTGTCCTTTCGACTGACAAAAAATGATTTGACCGGGAGGACCTCCCTCCCGGACTCTCCGGATTCCCTAACTCTCTCTTCGAAAGGGGGCCTCCACCGAGGCTCCCCCATTTTCCTTCGATGAGGAAAGGAGGATCGACACCTTTCTCTCGGCTTCCTCAAGGATCTTCTGACACTGGTCGGAGAGGGCCACTCCCTCCTCGAACAGTGTCAATGATTCCTCAAGTGGGCGATCCCCCTGCTCCATGACCCGCACAATCTCCTCAAGGCGCTTCATCTTCTCCTCAAAAGATCGGACCGGCTCTGCGTCGGAAGGAGTCCTGCCGATATCCTTCATCTCAGAAGCCTTGCGGGGCTTTCCTGGCCGACCTTCCTCACCGGGTATTTCCATCGTCTCTCCATTCCGGGATATTAGGTGTTGCGACCATTTTTCTCTTCGGACTCTGCCCGCACATCGATCACCTTCAGCGAGAGCGAGAGGTGGCGGGTCTTTCCCAGAAGCGTGTCACCGACCGATGGGGGATTTGATGCCGTGACCAGGGTCCCGCTTTCCGGACGCGAAAGCAAAAAGAAGCCGCTCGCCAGGGGCCGCCCCGGATCATGGGAAAAAAGGCCGCTCCGGAGGATAACAAATGTCCGGTCCTCCCTGGACAGGCGATTTCCCATGGCCAGGGCCAGGCCATTTTTCAAGCGGGCATGTCTTTCCCTGAGAATCCCCACTCCTATCGGATCGGGCCTGTCGAGACGGTGCTGAAAGCCCAGCATGGCCGTCCGCTCGGACGACAGGCGAGCAAGAAAAAGGCGGACAAGGTATCCGGCCCTCTCGGAAAGCCTCCGGCCCTGCCGGATGATCTGGGAGGAGGGGTGGACAAGACGCCCGGCCAGATCCCGAAGGTCTCCCGAAAGGCGCCCCACCTTTCCCTGTATCAGCTGGGACAAGCCCTCCTGCCCCCTGACAAGGGCAAGATGGAGTCGGGAGATCCGACGGGAAAGATGACCGGCCCCCTCCCGAAAGGCTCGCAGGCGACCTTGCTCCTCTCTAAGCCGGGAGGAAAAGGCCCCGAGAATCCGTCGGCGGGACAAAATCGCCGTCTCCATAAGCTGAGCGCCATCGAAGAAGACTCTCTTGGCCGCCTCCGTCGGAGTCGCCACCCGAAGATCGGCCACGAGATCGGCCACGCTGACATCCACCTCATGGCCGATGGCGGTGACCACCGGAACGGGACAAGCAAGGATGGCCCGAGCCACATCCTCCCGATTGTAGACCATCAGATCTTCCGCCGATCCTCCTCCCCGGGTCAGGACCACGACATCGACGCCGGGCAGATGGGGCACTTCAGAAAAGGCGCGGAGAAGATCAGTGGCCGCCTCGAATCCCTGGACCCTTGCCGGGATGACAACGACGGGGACGAGGCGGTTCTGCTGGTCGCAGATTCGAAGAAAATCCCAGACCGCCGCTCCCTGGGGGGAGGTGATCAGAGCCACCTTTCGGGGAAAGACGGGAATGGGACGCTTCCGTTCGGGCGAAAGGGCGCCTTCCTTGGCCAGAAGATCCCGAACCCTTGCAAACTCCTGAAAGAACAGGCCGAGGCCTGCCGGGCCCATCCGGTCGACGACAATCTGGACCTCTCCCCGGGCTTCATAGTAGGAGAGGCGCCCCCGAAGAAGAACCTTGAGCCCCTCCGCGGGCTGAAAGGAAAGGCTCCGGGCGGCGGAGCGAAACATCACTCCCCGGAGGCTGGCCACCGCATCCCGGATTGAAAAGTAATAATGGCCCGAGGGCTGGGAGAGCTTCACATTCGACAGCTCGCCCGTGAGGGAGACCGGACCGGGAAACAGCCGGTCGATTCCTTGACGGACGGAGCCGGCTAACTCGGCCACGGTGTAGACAACCTCGCTGTCCGGAAGGGACTCCCGATCCACTAGACCTTCTCCCTGTCAGACGATTCCTTCCCCGGGAAGACCTCCCGGAGGAGACGGGCAGAAAGGACCTTGGCCCGGTGCCCGTCTTCCGGAAAAGACAGAGTCAGAAGCAGGGCGCAAAACAGGGCCTCTCCCTCCCCGACGCGAAAGGGCAGAGGGACCTGGGTCCGGTAACGGGAAAGGGCAGGAGCGGGGTCGGCCCCGACGATCGACCAGCGGGGTCCGGTCATGCCCACATCCCCCACGAACCAGAGCCCTCCGGGGTAGCGGGTCAGGTCGTTTGTCTGCACATGGGTGTGGGTTCCGTAAAGAAGATCGGCCCTCCCGTCGAGATGAAAGGCCAGGGCCTGTTTTTCCCCCGTCGCCTCGGCATGGATATCGATGGCGATGAAATGCGGAGGATCGGCGGCTCGGGAAAAGTCCTCGAGGATGCGGTCCGCTGCCGCAAAGGGACAATCGGCCGGCCCCATGAAGGCCCGACCGGCCAAATTCCCCAGCCCCACCCGAAAACCTCCCGGGAGGGTATAGATCCGATGCCCGGTGCCGGGACATCCCGTAGAGTAGTTTTCCGGCCGAAGGATCCTGGGTTCGGAGGCAAAAAGAGCCACCGCCTCCTTCTGGTCGAAGAGATGGTTGCCGGTCGTGATGGCGGAGACGCCCATCCGGAAGCACTCTTCCGCCTTGCGCGGGGTGATCCCTCGGCCACCCGCCAGATTCTCTCCGTTGACAAAGAGGCCATGAAGCGGGGCTTCGCGGGAGATGAGCGCCAGGCCCGATTCCAGTGCCATTCGCCCGGGACGTCCAAAGACATCCCCCACAAAGAGCAGGCGGATCTCCCCCGAACCATTGGCTGGAAGATCGGGCCCATGATCCGAAGAAAGGTCAGCGGGCATACTCGACGATCCGGTTCTCCCGGATGACGGTCACCTTGATCTGTCCCGGATAGGTCAGCTCGGCCTCGATCTTCTGGGCAATGCCACGGGAGATTTCCTGAAGATCCGTATCCGTGACCTGATCCTGGTTGACGATAATCCGAATTTCCCGGCCGGCCTGAATGGCATAGGCCTTTTCGACCCCCTTAAAGGAGGTCGCGATCGTTTCAAGCTTCTCGAGACGCTTCACATAGACATCGATGCTCTCTCTCCGGGCTCCTGGCCGTGCCGCCGAAATGGCGTCGGCCGCGGCCACGAGGACCGACTCGAGACAGGAGGGCTCGATATCTCCGTGGTGGGACATGATGGCATTGACCACTTGGGGGGGTTCTCCATATTTTTTGGCAGCCTCGCCCCCCAACGACGGGTGGGAGCCCTCCCCCTCGTGCGAGAGCGACTTGCCGATATCGTGCAGGAGACCCGCCCTCTTGGCGATTCTGGCGTCAAGCCCCAGGTCGTGAGCCATCATCTGACAAAGGAAGGCCACCTCCCGGGCATGGAGGAGGTTGTTCTGCCCATAGCTTGTCCGGAACTTGAGGCGGCCAAGAAGCTTGAGAATTTCAGGGTGGATGTCGGTAATCCCCAGTTCGAAGGCGATCTTCTCGGCCTCTTCCTTGAGGGAGACATCAAGATCGCGCCTGACCTTTTCCACGATTTCCTCGATCCGGGCCGGATGAATCCGTCCGTCGGAGAGGAGCTGTTCGAGAGCGAGGCGCGCCACCTCCCGCCGAAGGGGGTCGAACCCAGAGATGATGATGGCGTCGGGCGTGTCATCGATGATCAGGTCCACCCCGGTCGCCGCCTGAAAGGCCCGGATGTTCCGGCCTTCCCGTCCGATCACGCGGCCCTTGACATCATCGGAAGGAATGGGAACCACCGAGACGCTGATCTCCGCCACATGCTCGTTGGCATAGCGCTGGATGGCCATGGTCATCGTCTCCCGAGCCTTTCGCACCGCCTGGTCGCGGACTTCCTGTTCGAGCTTCTGGGCCAGCCGTCCCACTTCCTGGCGGATGGAGGACTCGGCACTCTGCAGAAGCCTCTCCCGGGCCTCTTCAACCGTCAGGGACGAGATCTCTTCGAGACGCTTGAGCTCGCTGGCCTCGAGGGTCCGGAGCTCCTGCTCCCGGGCCGAGAGCGCCTGTTCCCGGGAGGCAAGACGCTGTCTTTCCCGCTCATTTTTTTCCCGGGCCTCCGCAATCTGACGGGTGGCCTGCTCAAGCTCTCCCTCTCGGACCTTGAGCGCCTGTTCGGCAGACTGGAGCGTTTCCTTTTTCCGGGAGATTTCCTCTTCGGCCTGGATCCTCAGCCTGAGCGCCTCCTCCCGAGCCTCGATCGCGGCTTCCTTCAGGGCATTTTGCTTGCGTTCCTCGATTCGGGACCGCTCTTCCGACAACCGGCTCTCTTCCAGCGACAATGCCCCGGTACGCCGTTTCGTCCCGATCCAAATGCCGGACCACAGGCCAGCACCGGCGCCCGCCAGCGCCAACAAAAGACAGAGTCCATATCCCATAAGAACCTCGCATTTTCCTGTTGGATGATTCTACGAATGATGCCATCGAAGGCTCCCGGGGGATACCTCCGCCCATTCAGGAGCGGCCTCCCGGGCACAAAAAACAACATGCTTGCAGTGGAACACTTCATTATACACGATCTGAAGGGTCAAGTCTTTAAAATTGAAACAAGTTATTTGACATGAAGAACTTGAGAGACCGATTTTCCCGGGGAAGTATGGGGAAAGAAAGGGCGGGAAGGGTCTCAGGAGCCCAGCGACGAGCTCTCGGCAGGACTTCTCCCCTCCCGGAGGCGGCGAGCCGCCTCATATCGCTCCTTGAGCTCCCGTTCGCGCCCCCGATCATTGGGAAGATAGTATCGTCGGCTCTCTCCCTCCGGGAGATGGCTCTGGGGGGAGACTCCCCCCGGCTGGTCCGGAGGGTAGAGATAATCGAGTGGTGTTGTCGCCTCGTCCCGGGAAAAGGCCCTTTTGGAGGTCCGGTCCCGAAGATGGAGAGGGACCGGAGGCACAAAGCCCCCCCGGACATCGGCGAGGGCCCTGTCAATGGCCTGATAGGCCGAGATGCTCTTGGGAGAGAGCGCAAGAAAGACCGTCGTCATCGCCAGAGGGATCCGACCTTCAGGGAGCCCCACCTCACGCACCGCATGGAAACACGAAACGGCCTGCGTCAATGCCTGCGGGTCCGCCAACCCCACATCCTCCGCGGCGAGAATGACCAGCCGACGGGCGATATAGAGGGGATCCTCCCCCCCCTCGATCATTCGGGCAAGCCAGTGCAGGGCCGCATCAGGGTCGTAGTTCCGCACACTTTTGATGAAGGCAGAGATGGTGTCGTAATGGCTGTCCTTGTCCCCGTAGACCTGTCCGGCCCGGGACAGGATCGCCAGGACATCCTCCTCCCCGACCCGGAATTCTTCTCCCCCTCGCCCCGATGCCATCAAGACAGCCGATTCGAGCGCCAGGAGAAGGCGTCGTCCGTCTCCCCCAGAATAGCGGACAAGCAGGGATCGGGCCGCCGGATCCAGTTGAAGGGGGGGACCGTGGGTCTCCCGGGCAAGGCGGTGAAGCCCCCGATCGAGAAGCGTCGACAGGGCGTTTTCGTCGAGGGGCTGAAAGGGAAACAGGAGAAGGCGAGAGGCCAGGGGGGGAATCAGTGCCGCATAGGGAGTCGTATTGGAGAGCCCCAGCAGGATGATCTGCCCGGTCTCCACTCCCGACAGGAGAACTTCCTGCTGGCTCTTCGACCAGGTATGGATCTCGTCGAGCACCACCACATGCTGCCCCCCTTCCCGACGGCGACGCTCTCCCCGCGCGAGCTCCGGACGGAGGTCGGCAACCCCCGCCGTCGTGGCATTGAGATGGGCAAAGGTGTGGTCGGAAAGAAGTCGGGGGAGGAGCTCGACGAAGCCGCTTTTTCCCGTCCCCGGCGGGCCGAAGAGAACCATGGAAGGCCAGCGACCCTCGGCAATGAAGCGCCGAAAGAGTCCCTGGGGACCCAGAAGAGCCTCCTGTCCCACAAGATCTTCCAGGGAAGACGGGCGCATCCGGTAAGGGAGGGGGACGGGCCCCGGCCCTCGGTCAAAGAGGGAGCGAGTCACCTATTGACCTTTTCTAACGAGAGACCGAAGAACTTTATAGGCAGAGGGAAGAAAAAGACACAAGAAGAGGGGAAAGAAAAAACATAGAAAGAAGAATAGAAGGATGTGCGAAGGTTAAAAAAAGGTCCAGGATGCCGTGCCGATCGCCATTTGAGATACCCGTTTTCCACGTATTGGCGCTCGAGGATGTTTAGGCTTCCGGATCCTTTCGGGACCGGCATGCACACCACAATCCTGCTCACGCTCCCTCTCAAATGCTTGTAGGTATCAAACTTGACCGGACCTCGAACACCCCAGGCCATGGTCATAGCCTATTCCTTTCCCTCGCCCTTTGTAAAGAGCGGGGAAGAGGCCCATTCCGCTCCCCACTTTCGCCAGACATCTATCTCGAATTCAAGCCTTGCTATTTCCTCCCGGGCCTGATCAATGGCATAGATCTTTTCGATCGCCGCCAGAAGAACCAAAGACAGGGCGTTCTGGTCGGGAAGATCCCCCGTCTGGTGGGCCACGCGGCCTCTGAGCTCCGCGTCAAGCTGTCTCCCCGCCCGCTCCATCCTTCGCGGATCGAAGCTTCCCCGGACATCGAGAAGGACGTTCAGGACCTTGACCTGGATGTGTTCGATCTTCTTGGGCCCCGCCTGACTCATCGCACACCCGACAAGGAGGGCTCATTGCCGGGAGGGCGAAAATCCCTGGTCTCCGGCCCCCTCATTTTGTTTCCTCTGGCCCGGAGGCCGTAAGCGCCAGCAGCTTTTTCTCAAGAGAGAGGAAGATCTCGCGAAGCCGTTCCCGCTCCCGGCGAAGGGTGGCCACAGATCTTCTGAGCTCAGAGATCTCGCGGCTCTTTTCCCGAAGCTCGGCGCGAAGCCTTTCAAGCGACTCAGCCTGGCGCGATGACAAATCCGACAGGTGGCGGATCCCCTGCTCGACCCTGGTCCGGATCGCCTCGTCCTGGGGGTTTCCCAGCCGCAGTCCCGGGATCCGGTTCCCGCTCAAGGGGTCCCCTTGCGAACGCCCTTCAGGTGGCGCTCAAGGTAGGCATAGTTCCAGAGCACCTCCCGGACATATCTCCGGGTTTCCTGATAGGGGATCGCCTCGGTAAAGAAGTCCCAGTCGGCCTTGGAGAGCTGACGCCAGGAAAGCACGGCATGGAGCCCGGCGTTATATCCGGCAATCGCCCTCTCGGGGTGACCGGGGACCGACCTCAGTAGCCGCTTGAGATAAAGCCCTCCGATCAGGCTGTTGACCCCGGGATGGCGAACCTCCCCAAGATTTTTATCGATCCTCACCGGGAAGGAGGCCCCCTCTTGCCCCCGGACGACCGCCAACGCCGTCTGCGGCATCAGCTGCATCACCCCAAGGGCACCGTCCACCGAAAGGGATCGCTCGCGGAACCGGCTCTCCTGTCGGGCGATAGACAGGGCCCATAGAGTCGGAACACCGGAACGATTGAACCCGGACAGAATGNNCCCGCCGGCGGGAAAGATCCTGTCGACCAGCAGGAGCTGGCGTCTCCGGGAAATGGCCATATCGAGGTCCCCGTAGCGAAGGATCTGGTCCCGGTCGAGAGAGGAGTTCCGTGAGAGCCGCTCCAAGACCACCGCCGGACCAAAAAGCCCCATCTGAAAGAGATCCTCCATGGCCCTCCTCACCCGCAGGGGAGAGCGATGCGGGCGCGTGGGGTGGTGAGCCGGAAGATGAAAGGCTCCGCACTCCCCCCGGCAGGCAATCGCCGCCCAAAGGGGATAGGCGCTGCCGTCCCCTTCATCGATCGTCTTTCGGAACAGGTCCCTTGCCCGGGCCGGATGGCCGAGGGAATCCTCCAGGCGCCCCCGGAAGTAGCGGGTCCGGGCCAGCAGTCCGACCCTTTCCGGAGCATGGACCCGAAGGTAGGAGGACAGGGTTGACCACTGGGCGAGGGCGTCGTTTCTTTGGCCGCGAAGAGCCTGATCGAGGCCAAGGAGCCAGGCGGCATCCTGACCGTCCCGGACGTCCCAAAAATCTTGAGGAAGACGGAGGACAGACGGAATCTCCCGCCGGGGAGCGACGATGTCCTGGCGAAGGGCCAAGGCGACCAGGGAGGGGATAAACGCCGCCCTGGGATACCTCTTCTGCAGGGAGTCAAGGCAGGAGAGCCCCTGATCGGGGTCCTTGGAGATCTCAAGCCGGCACCGAAGCACCGCAAGCTCAGAGCGCAGGGAAAGCCGGGGGGAGGTGGCAAGAGCGTTGTCGATCAAGGCCCGCGCCTTCTGTGAGTCTCCGGTCAAGGCCCGGGCCCGGGCCTCGAGATAGAGCGCCCGATCCCGGTAGGGAAAGGTCGGCGAGGTCGCCAGATAGCTTTTTGTTTCCCGAAGGACCAGATCATTGGCCCCCATGGACTGAAGGGTGACCCAGCGAGGCAGAAGGAGCTCTCCTCCGGGGACCTCGGGACGCATCAGGGGGAGGGCCAGGGCGCTTTCAGGGCTCAGGGGATGGGCGGCGATGAGACGCCGAAGGATCTCCCTGCGCGGCTCCCCATGTTCCGAAAGCGCCTTTCGGAGAAGACGCCGGGCCCGGTCTCCCCCCACTTCGCCTCTTCTCAAGGGAGCAAAGACAGTGTTCTCCCGGGAGGCCTCAAGCCGCAGGAGGGTCTTCCTGACGGAAGCGTCGACATCCCGACTATGGGCCAGGTGCCACAGAAGAAGCGGAGCCAGGTCCGGATAGGCCCGCATCGCGGGTGTCAACCCCTTTTCCGTCAGAGGAACGTCGGGAGAGATCATCCACGCCTTGAGAAAGAGTGCCCGCCTCCGAAGCGGTTCCGGAAGACCCTTCGGATCGATTTTTGCAAGTCCAAGATGGCCGATCCGGGATTTCTTGAAATGCGGGGAGAGAGAGGGAAAGGGCGGCTCGGAGGAGAGAAAGGAAAGAAGCATCATGTACCGGTCGAGGCTGTCTTGGGACGAGGCCAGCGAGACGGCGGGACGGACTCCCTGACAGACGGTCAGAAAAAAGAGGAAAAAAAGGAGGGAGGTTTTCCGGGTCAATTTACTGAACGACATGAAATCCGCCATTATAGAAGATGAAGGCCCACGTCAGAGTCAGACTCTTTTTGTGGAAGGAGTCGGGAAGGGGAATGTAGGGGGCCGCAACGCGCACAATCCTCAAGGATTCCTCGTCAAGTGCCGCGCTTCCTGAACTCTGGGTCAGGTCCGCCGCGGCCAGTGTCCCGTCGGCATTGATCGTGAATGTGACAAGGGCCCGACCGGTCGTTCCTCGAGCGGCGGCATCGGGAGGATACTCTCCGATCGTCTCGAACCTCTCCTGGATTCGGCGGATGTAGCTCGAATAGGTCTCGTCCTCGAGGTTGGCCGCGATCCTGTCGAGCTCCGACTGCCTGTCGCTGTAGGCCGGGGCCGTCTTTTCAAGATCGAGATGCTGGGTCAGAGGGTTTCCCAGAGACTCCTGGGCCAGGATCTTCCGGATCTGTTCCTTGGTGAGCGGATGGCTTACCACCGGCTTTTCCGGCTTCTGCACCGTTTTCTTCGGCTGGGCAGACTTCTGGTCGGGCTTGGGTGTCACCCGTCCCCGGAGAGCCTTGGCATGGTTTTCCTTTTCATGGCGAACCGATTTCTTCACCTGCCGGAACCCCGGAGAGTTGTCCGCCTTGGGGGCCTCCCGCGGGGCCTCCGTCCGGGCCATGAGCTCCGGGGGGACGGGGCGATGGGGAACCATGCGGGGAACCGGGCGGGCCGTCTCGGTATGGTGCTCGACCCCCTTGGGCTTTCCGTTGATCGAGAAGCCCTTGGGCAGCTCCGGAGCCATCGACTGCTGCTTCAGCGGCACCTTCGACGGATCGACAAGGTCGATGAAGACCGGCTTTTTCTCAAGGGCTTTCTTGCGGAGCTCTGCCGGCGTAAGCTTCTTGGGGGCGGCGGCGATCAGGTTTTCCACCGCCTGATGGAAGGCCGGATCCTTGAGAAAGATGGTCAGGGCCAAGGCGTGAAACAGGAAGGAGACGAGGACAAACCAACGGAACGCCCACCGGTCTCCCTCCCTGCTCTCGTCGAAAAAGCCAGGACCATCCTGATATGGTGCCGAAAAGGCCATGAATCTCCCTGTCTCTGGAGAACCCTGCCGGAGCGTCCCTGACCCGGTGACAGGACAGGAAGAGGCCGGCCGCGATCACCCGGAAAATAATATATTGCGAGGTTGCATTTTACCCCATGATTCGACCCAAAGGGAACCGGGAGCCCCTTCCCTCCCCCGCCCGATACCTGGGACAACATTTTCTGACCGACGACCGGATTGCCCAGCGCATTGTGGATTCCCTTCCGACGGAGCTTCTGGAGTCAACTCCGACCCTCGAGATCGGACCGGGGCGGATGATCCTGACGCGCCATCTGGCCCGGCGATCTCCCCGCCTGATCCTTGTGGAGAAGGATGAACGACTGATCCCCCATCTCGAGGAAAGTCTGCGGGAATTTGGAGAAAAGATCGAGATCAGAAGGGGAGACGCCCTGGAAGAGAATCTTGTGCTGGAAGGCTCTCCCTACCTTGTCATCTCCAACCTTCCCTACAACATTTCGGTGCCTCTTCTTCTCAAGATCATAGGAGGGACACCGCCTCCCCTGATGGCCGTCCTGATGTTCCAAAAAGAAGTCGCCGAGCGAATCACCGCTCCGGCCGGAAGCAAGGACTACGGCTCCCTCTCTGTGGCGGCCCGGCTTCTCTCCACCCCGCGACACCTTTTCGATATCCGGCCCGGCTCCTTCACCCCTCCGCCCAAGGTCCAGTCGAGCGTCCTCTCCTTCGTCCCCGCAGAAACCCGGGCCGACCCCTCTCTTCCGGGAGCCTTTCACTTGGCCCGGGCCGCCTTTGCCTACCGCCGAAAGACGCTGAAAAACGCCTTGAAACAGGGGCTTTCCCCCGAAATAGTGGAGGCGGTCTCTCCTTTGGTCGAGGCTCTTCCTCAGGGATCCGACTGCCGTCCTGAAAATCTTTCCCCCGAAGACTGGCTCTTCCTGGCTCGCACCCTCCGGGAACACAGCCCGGAAATTTTTGCTAAGATAAAGAGATGACCCTACGACAAAGGAGACTTTTTTGACAGAGACCGACCCCGCACCGACGGGCCTCCCTTCACCAGACACCACACCCTCATTGTCCTCCCCGGAGACCTTTTCCTCGGGCTCTTCGCTCAAGATCATCCCGTTGGGAGGTCTGGGCGAGGTGGGCATGAACATGACCGTCTATGAGACCGAGGGACGCATCATCGTGGTGGACTGCGGGGTGCTCTTTCCCGAAGACGATCTTCTGGGAATCGATCTGATCATCCCGGACTTCTCCTATCTCATGGAGAACCGTGACAGGATCCTGGGACTCTTCCTGACCCACGGCCACGAGGACCATATCGGAGCCGTTCCCTATTTTCTCAGGGAGTTCGATGTTCCGGTTCTCGGAACCCCTCTCACTCTCGGCCTTCTGGAATCCAAGCTTCGCCAGACGAGAAAGCCCGAAGAGATGCCGAAGCTCATCACCCTGACACCTCGGCAGGAGTATCTGATGGGGCCGTTCGGGGTCGAACCCATCCGGATCACCCATTCGATCGCCGACGGAGTCGCCTTCGCCATTCGGACCTCCTCCGGAACGGTCCTCCATACCGGGGATTTCAAGATCGACCTGACACCCATCGACGACCTCCATATCGACATCCATCGCTTCTGCACTCTCGGGGAAGAGGGCATCGTGGCCCTCCTTTCGGACAGCACAAACTCCGAGAAAGAGGGCCTTTCCCTCTCGGAAAAGCTCGTGGGAGAAAACCTTGACCGGTTCATCAGGGATGCGCCCGGGCGGGTGATCGTCTCGACCTTCTCCTCCAACATCCACCGCCTTCAGCAGGTCGCCGACGTGGCCATCCGCCACGGCCGCTCCATCGCCTTTAACGGCCGCTCCATGGAGACGAACTACCGGGTGGCCTCGGAACTTGGCCACCTCCATATTCCGGCCGACAAGGTGATCAAGATCGATGCGGTCTCCTCCCTCCCTCCGGAAAAGGTGGCCATCCTGACGACCGGAAGCCAGGGCGAGCCCATGAGCGGTCTCTTCCGGATGGCCGTGAGCGACCACAAGCATATCTCCATCGGACCCGGCGATACGGTTCTTCTCTCTTCCCGCGTCATTCCGGGGAACGAGCGGGCCATCGACCGGATCATCAACCTTCTTCTTCGGAAAGGGGCGATGGTCCACTTCCGGGCCATTTCGGACATTCACGTCTCCGGCCATGCCAGCGCGGAAGACCAGAAACTGATGATCCGAATGCTTCGCCCCCGCCACTTCGTGCCGATCCATGGCGAGTTCCGCCACCTTTCGGCCCATGCCCGAACCGCCAGAAAGATGGGGATTCCCCCCGAACGAATCCACCAGATCGAAAATGGGGATGTCCTCGAGATCGACCGGGAAGGAGCCCATGTCAGCGGCAGGGTGGCGGCGGGTCGAACCCTGATCGACGGAAAGAACGTGGGGGAAATTGGAGAAGGGGTGATCCGGGACCGGAAGCGCCTTGCCTCCGACGGGATGGTGACCGTCATCCTGGGACTCTCTCGGCAGAATGGAGAAATTGTCGTCGGCCCGGAGGTCTTCTCCCGGGGGGTTGCCCCCCAGGAGCGATCGGCCGAGCTCGATGGGCTCGTTCGCGCCCAGGTTCAGCTGGCCTTCGATGCGGCAGAGCCGGAGATACGAAGCGAAATCCCCGCCCTCAAGACCCGGATCCATAACCACCTCAGGAAGTTCTTCAAGAAGCAGTTCCACCGGGATCCAATGATTCTTCCCGTCATCCTCGAGAGCTGATCCCGTGAGCGATCCTCAAGCCCCCCACCGGGATGCCGCCTCCGGCCCCTCTGGCAGGGATCGCCACTTTCCCCTGGCCCCCCTTCTTTTGGGAGCCTTTGCCATTTTTATTGGAGGGGCCCTTCTCACGGCCTCCCCCGATGATCCCTCCCTTCTCACCGGAGGCAGCCGCTCCCACGCCCATAATCTTTTCGGGATGACGGGAGCGAGCCTTGCCGATCTGGCCTACAGCCTTCTGGGGCTCCCCTCCCTGCTCCTCCCGCTTTTCTTGGCGGCAGAAGCCTACAGAAGACTCCGGAGGAGACCCTTCTCCATAGCCTTTGCCTTGGGCGGATCCCTTTTGTTTGTCGCCCTGGGCCCCCTTCTTGCCCTGTTTGTCCGGCACCCTCTCCCGGCCCCCTACCCCCCCGGCGGAAGTGCCGGCGAAGCCGTCCTGACGGTCGCCCTTCCCTTGCTCAACAGGGCTGGAGTTCTTCTCCTCTTCGGAACGTTTGTCCTGGCAGGAAGCGCACTTCTCCTCCGGCATCTTCCCCTCTCGCTGGGGACCCTTCTCCACCGGAACCGACGGACAGAGCCCGTAACCGACAGGGACAGGCCCATTCCCCAGGAACCGGTCAAGGCAGCTTCTCCCCCGACACCCGAGGAAGTGGTGGCCGAGGAGCAGGAACATCTCCTGCCTGCCGTCCCCGAACCCCGGCAGCCCCCTCCCGACCCGGCTCCCCCTCGACCGACTCCAAGGGCAGGAATGATTCTCGACATCCCTCCCGATGCCACAACACCCCCGCTTTCCTTTCTCGATCCTCCCCGGGAAGAACGGGAGGACTCCACCGACTTCATCCGGGAGACCCAGAAGACCCTGGCGGAATTCTTCCGGGTCTATCAGGTGTCCGGACGGATGGCCGGGGCCCAGACCGGGCCGGTCATCACCCTTTTCGAGTTTTCTCCGGCCCCGGGAACCAAGGTCAACCGGATCACCGGACTGGCCAACGAGCTGGCGCTGACCCTCAAGGTGCCCCAGGTCAGAATCCAGGTCCCCGTCCCGGAAAAGTCCACGGTGGGGATCGAAGTCCCCAATCCCAGACGCTCTCCGGTCTCCTTTCGGGAGATCTATGAGAGCCTCTCCTTCCGCTCCATCCCCTCCCCCCTGGCCCTGGCCATCGGAAAAACCGTCGCCGGAGAGCCCTATGCCGCGGACCTGGCCCGGATGCCCCATCTTCTCGTGGCCGGAGCCACGGGAACGGGAAAATCCGTCTGCCTGAACGGACTGATTTCAAGCCTTCTCATGAAAAACGGCCCGGAGAATGTCCGTCTTCTCATGATCGACCCCAAGCGCCTGGAGATGGCCCCATACGAGGGCATCCCCCACCTGCTCGGCCCGGTGGTCACCGAGCCGGCGGTCGCCNNGGTCGCCGTGAGCCGTCTGCGGGCCCTGGTCACAGAGATGCTTCGGCGCTATGACCTGATGAAGGACGAGGGAGTCAAGAACATTGCCGAATATCGCAAGGTCGTTCCTCCGGAGAAGATCTTCCCCTATATCGTGGTGGTGATCGACGAGCTGGCCGATCTGATGCTGGCCCAGAAAAAAGAGGTCGAACCTCCCATCATCCGCCTGGCACAGATGGCCCGGGCCGCCGGGATCCACCTCGTCCTCGCCACTCAACGGCCCTCCGCCCAGGTGGTCACCGGCCTCATCAAGACCAACATCCCCACCAAGATCGCCTTCCAGGTGGGGAGCCAGATAGACTCCCGGGTCATCCTGGACACCGGGGGAGCGGAGTTTCTCCTGGGAGCGGGAGACATGCTGATCAAGCCTCCCGGCTCCGATGTGGTCCGGCGCCTGCATGGCTCGTACATTTCCGAAGAGGAGGTCGGCCGCATTGTGGCTTTCTGGCGGAGAATTCCCCCTCCGCCCCCCCTGCCGGAGGAGGCCAAGATCCTCTCCGGAGGAGGGGGATCCGGCGGGGAATCCGGAGGCGAGAGCGCCGGAGAAAACGACCCCGAAGAAGAAGGACTCTATCAGGAGGCCCTGGCCGTGGTCGTCCGCCAGAAAAAGGCCTCCACCTCCCTGATTCAGCGCCACCTGAGAATCGGGTACAACAGGGCTGCCCGGCTGATCGACCGCATGGAAGAGGAGGGGATCATCGGCCCCTCCGACGGAACGAGCCGGCCCCGCCCCCTCCTGAAAGGATCCCCCTCCCATGAATAGATGTCTCCGTTCGATCGTCTTCCTGCTCCTCACCCTTTCCCTTTCCTCGGGACTTGTGTCTCCGTCGCCGGCCTCAGCGGAAGAGAGCCTCTCATCGCGCCAGGAGCTCTCGCTTCTGGTGAGCCGGGTCAAGTCGGGGGAAGGGTTTCGCGCCAGTTTTGTCCAGACACTCGCCGCCCCGGGCGCCAAGAAGACCCAGTCCAAGGGGACACTTGTCTATCGGGCTCCGGGGGTGATGCTTCTCCGGTACAGCGATCCCCCGGGACAGTGGCTGAGCCTTGACGGAAACCATATGGCCCTTTATGTTCCCCAGAACCGCCAGGTTCTCCTGCGCACCATCAGAAAACACCGGATTCCCGAGACGCCCGCCATCTTGCTGGCATCGATCCCCCAGATCACCCGATGGTTTTTCGTCAAACCCATCGAAGGAGGAAACGTGGCCCCGGGAGCGCCGCTCTCCCTGGTCCTCATCCCCCGCCACCCCGACCCCCATCTTGCCCAGGCCACATTGACCCTGAAAAAGGGCACCGGGATCCTGACCCGACTTCTCTTCATGGAGCAAAACGGCACACGGCTCTCGATCCGACTGGAAGGATTCAGGATTCTGGCTCACGTGAAGCGTCGCGATCTCGCCGTCTCGGTGCCGCCCGGGACGACGGCGGCCAAGATCCCGGGGGCCTTCTGATGGTCCGCAAGCCCAAGGAAAGCTCCTCTCCGACCGAGGGATTCATCTCTCTGAGAGGCGTCCGTCAGCACAATCTCAAGAACCTCGACCTCGACATTCCACGGCACTGTCTGGTGGTCATCACGGGACTCTCCGGCTCGGGAAAAAGCTCCCTGGCCTTCGACACCCTCTATGCGGAAGGCCAGCGCCGCTATGTGGAGTCACTCTCCGCCTATGTCCGGCAGTTTCTGGAGATGATGGACAAGCCGGATGTGGACTCCATCGACGGACTCTCTCCGGCGATCGCCATCGACCAGAAGGTGACCTCCCGGAATCCCCGCTCCACCGTCGGGACCGTCACGGAGATCCATGACTATCTCCGCCTTCTCTACGCCCGGGCCGGCCACCCCCACTGTCCCGTCTGCGGGCGGCCCGTCACGCCGCAGACCGTGTCGCAGATGGTGGATCAGATCCAGGCCATGCCGGAAGGGACCCGATTCATGATTCTCGCCCCCACCATCAGCGGACGGAAGGGGGAGTTCCGAAAGGAGCTGGCCCGGATCGCCCGGGAGGGATTTACCCGCGTCCGGCTCGACCAGGAGATCTACGACCTCGAGGAGGTGCCCGAGGTCGACAAGAAACGCGCCCATACCCTTGAGATCGTCATCGACCGCCTCACGGTTCGCCCCGACCTGGGCCAGAGGCTGGGANNCAGCCTCGAAACGGGCCTTCGGGAAGGACAGGGACGCGTCGTCCTCTTCTTGCCGGAAGGCCGACGGGAAAATGGAGGGGGCACTCCCGAAGAGATCATCCTCTCGGAGGCCGAGGCCTGCACCGTCTGCAACATCAGCCTCCCGGAGCTCGCCCCCAAGCTCTTCAGCTTCAACTCCCCCTACGGGGCCTGCCCCGAATGTCTGGGGATCGGGGCGCTCATGGAGGTGGATCCGGCGCTCCTGATCCCCCATGCCGACCTCTCCCTCTCCGAAGGGGGCATCAAACTTCTGGAAAGCCGGAATATGGGAGCCCTACGAACCCGGGTTCTCCGCTTCATGGAGGAGCGGGGAGTCTCCCCTGTCACCCCCTTCGCCCGGATGGAGCCGAAATTTTTCGACGAGCTTCTCCACGGCACACCTCCGGACGGAGAGCCCCACAACGCTGCCCGGGCGACAAAAAAAACCCGCTTCGAGGGGCTCGTTCCCCTCTTGGGAGAGATCCACAAGCGGGGACAGATGGGGGCATGGGCCCGGGCCGAGCTCGAATCCGTGCTCTCCGAAAAACCCTGCCCCTCCTGCCACGGAGCCCGGCTCAAGCCCGAGAGCCTTGCCGTAACGGTCGGAGGACTCAACATCCATCAGTTTTCGGAGCTGTCGGTCCGGGAGTCCCTTCGAACCATCGATGCGCTGCGCCTCACCCCCAAAGAGGAGCAGATCGCCAAAAAGGTCCTGAGGGAGATCCGGAGCCGCCTGAACTTCCTCTCCGAAGTGGGCGTGGACTACCTGACCCTCTCGCGCTCCGCCCAGACCCTTTCGGGCGGAGAATCCCAGCGGATCCGGCTGGCCACACAGATCGGGGCCGGGCTCACGGGAGTCCTCTACATCCTCGACGAACCCTCCATCGGACTCCATCCCCGGGACAACAGGAAGCTCCTCGAAACGCTCTTTCACCTTCGCGACCTGGGAAATTCGGTGATCGTCGTCGAACACGACGAAGAGACGATCTCCCGGGCCGACCATGTGATCGACATGGGCCCGGGGGCCGGACGCTACGGCGGAGAGATCCTGGCCCAGGGTACCCCTCGGGAGATCACGGAAAATCCCGCCTCGATCACCGGACGCTATCTCTCCGGAGAAAAAAGCATTGTTCGAAGGTCCGCCCCCCGCTCCGCCAAGGGATCCCTCACGGTGGTCGGGGCCACCGAACACAACCTGAAGGGGGTGGATGTGGAGATCCCCCTGGGGCTCCTTACCGTGGTGACCGGGGTCTCCGGGTCGGGAAAAAGCACTCTCGTCCTCGATGTCCTCTACAACCGCCTGGCCCGCCTCTTCTACGGGAGCCGGGAGCGGCCGGGACAATGCCGGGAGATCCGGGGCGTGGACCGGATCGACAAGGTCGTCCATATCGACCAGACCCCCATCGGACGGACCCCCCGCTCCAACCCCGCCACCTATACGGGGCTTTTCACTCCGGTCCGGGAGCTTTACTCCCAGGTTCCGGAGTCCCGGGCCCGGGGATACGATCCCGGACGCTTCAGCTTCAATGTGAAGGGAGGGCGTTGCGAAGCCTGCCAGGGGGACGGAGTGCTCAAGATCGAGATGCACTTCCTTCCGGATGTCTATGTGGTGTGCGACATCTGCCACGGGGCCCGCTACAACCGGGAGACCCTGGAGATCCGCTACCGCGGAAAAAATATTGCGGAGGTCCTGGAAATGTCGGTCGACGAGGCCCGGGACTTTTTTGCCGCCATCCCGTCGATCGCCGGCAAGCTCGACACGCTGAAGGAGGTGGGGCTGGGCTACATCCATCTGGGCCAATCGGCGACGACCCTCTCGGGAGGAGAGGCCCAGAGGGTCAAGCTCTCCCGGGAGCTCTCCCGGAGGGCCACCGGAAGCACCCTCTACATTCTCGACGAGCCGACCACGGGCCTCCATTTTGCCGACATCCAGAAGCTCCTCGACACCCTCGACGCCCTCGTCGATGCCGGCAATACCGTGGTCGTCATCGAACACAACATCGATGTCATCGCCAATGCCGATCACCTCATCGATCTGGGGCCCGAAGGAGGAGACCGGGGAGGGCAGGTGATCGTCTGCGGCTCCCCCAAGGAGGTCATGGACCATCCCACCTCCTACACCGGCCTGGCTCTCCGGGAGCACCTGGCCCACCGCCCCGTGCCCAATTCCCCCCGGCGCCGCAAGAAATGAGCGTCTCCCCCGGGTTTGGGGCCCGAATTCTCCCCTCCACCCCCCTCAAGATTCTCCTTGTGGCCTTCGGGGTCAACATGTCCCTGGCCCTTTTAAAGATTCTCTGGGGGCACCGGATCCACTCCGTGGGCATGCTGGCCGACGGCTACCATGCCCTTCTCGACTCGGCCTCCGACCTCCTCTGTCTTTTGGGCTCCTTTGCCGCCAACCGCCCTCCGGACAGCGACCACCCCTATGGCCATTTCAAATACGAATCCCTCACCCAGGCGGCCGTCGGGCTTCTCCTCTTCTTCACGGGCTATGAGGTCCTCACCCACAGCTACGAGGAGTTCGTCCTCCACCTTCACCCCCATGCCACCCTCTCCGCCGGCCTCGTCATGGGGGCCTCGATCCTTCTCCAGACACTCCTTTACCTCGGAGAAAGGCGCGTTCTCCGACTGACCGGGGACGGAATCGTCGGCGCCGATGCCGCCCACATCAAATCCGACCTTCTCGCCTCCGGGTCGGTTCTTGTGGGTCTTTTTCTCTCTTCCCGGGGACTCTCCGAAGCCGATCCCCTCGTGGGGGTCCTGATCGCCGGCTTCATCGGCCATGCCGGATACCACCTTCTCCGGGAAGGAGCCCTCGTCCTTTCCGATACCTCTCCTCTTCCCCCCGACGAGATTCTCGACCTTGTGGGAAAGGTGCCGGGAGTCACACGATGCCATACCATCCGTGCGCGCGGATCGAAAAATCGTATTACAATGGATCTGACCGTCGATGTTCCGGGAGCGATGACCGTTCGGGAATCTCATGAGATTGCGGACCGGATCGAGCTCGCCATCCGCAAGAGCTATCCTGCCGTCGTCGACGTCGTCGTTCACATCGAACCCGAGAAGGAGGAATTGAATGCGTCCCGTATCCCTTGACAGGATCAACCCCGAGGCCCCCTTCGCCATCACCATGGGAGATCCGGCCGGCATCGGCCCGGAAATCATCGTGAAAGGATGGACCGCGAAGGAGATCGCAAATACCCGCAAGATGGTCATCGGAGACCTTGACCTGATCTCCTCGACGGCCCGCACCTACAATCCCGGGCTGCTCGTCTCGGGGGTCTCCTCCCCCGAAGAGGTCTCGGAGGACCCGAACATTCTCTCCGTCCTTGTCCCTCCGGGGACGCAAACCATCGATCCCGTCACGCCCGGACAGCCCTCCGTCGCCTCGGGGCGATGGGCCTACGCCTGCGTCAAGATGGCCGTCGACCTGGCCCGGGAGCGGCGCATCGCCGCCATGACCACTGCCCCGCTCACCAAGGTCGCCCTTCGGGCTGCGGGGTACAACTATCCCGGCCACACCGAGCTGATCGCCGACCTCTGCGGGAGTCCGCGGGTGGGGATGATGCTGGTGGGCGGACCTCTCCGGGTGATCCTGGTGACAATCCACATCGCCCTTCGGGAGGTGGCCGGACAGCTCACGAAAGAGCGGGAGCTGGACACCATCCGCCTGGCCGCGGAGGCCCTCCGGCTTCTGGGTGTCGCCGAGACGAAGATTGCCGTGGCCGCCCTGAACCCCCATGCCGGAGAATCCTCCCTCTTTGGCGACGAGGAGGAGCGGATCATCTTCCCGGCGGTCATGGAGGCGCGCGCCGAAGGTCTCGATGTGGAAGGCCCCATTCCTGCGGACACGCTTTTCCATCGGACATCCCGCGGGGATTTTGCCATCGTGGTCGCCCAGTATCACGACCAGGGGCTGATCCCCCTCAAGCTCATGGGATTCGGGAAGGCAGTCAACGTCACCATCGGACTTCCCATCCTCCGGACCTCGGTGGACCATGGCACAGCCTACAACATCGTCGGAAAGGGGCTGGCTCAGCCCGGCTCCCTTGTCGAAGCCATCCGCCTCGCCCAGAGCATCGTCGATCGTCACGCCCCAAGGTAGCCGCTTGACGAAGTCGAAGGATCCCCTGCGGGGGGCTCGTATGCTCACCGTCTGAATGGAGTGGTCTCCAGCTAAACTTTT
>DGKK01000020.1 GCA_002387725.1 Nitrospirae bacterium UBA4572 | reverse complement strand
ACATTGAAAGCAAAAACTCCAGGATGGCTCTGCCGTCCGCGCTATCCTTCCCCGCCCTGAAGGGCGAGGTTTGCCTCGCGATTGGATCAAGAGATTCGGATCCCCTTGGGGGTTCTCATGGACATGGCAAGGGCATTGGTTGCGTGGAGGGCGGCGGTCAGGCGAGCCCTGGCTCTGTCGAGACCTTCAGGGTCAGCCTCTTCTGTTATATGGACAGGATCCCCGGAAACAAAGTAAGCTTTTGTAAAAGGAAAGGGGATCAGAAATCCATCCCAGCTTTTCATTTGGGCATAGCGCTGGTAGGCCACCGCCAGAGGGGTAATCGGACGGCCGGAGCGCATGGCGAGGATCAATGGACCATCCTTGACGACAAAGGGCGGTCCCTTGGGGCCGTCAGGGGTGAGGGCAAGATGATGGCTGGAATCCCTTGAAAGCCTCAACATCTCCTTGAGGGCCGCGATCCCCCCCCGGTGGGACGATCCCCGGACGGTTCCGATCCCCCATCGCCTGACAATGCGGGAGGTCAGCTCTCCGTCCTTTGAAAGGGAAATGAGCGTCGAGAGGCCGAATCTCCGTCCAAAGTAAAAAAGGGGCATGGTCAGCAGCTGGTTGTGCCAGAAGGCGATGATCATCCCCTCATCCTTTTCGTACCGTCTTCGGTAGCCTTCCGCATTGATATAGGTCTTGCGTAGCGTCGCAACATAAAGGCGGATCAGAAGGTAGGACAGGAGAGAAAGAATCCACAGCGAAAGATCTTCCCTCAGGGAGATCTTTCTTGAAAATGTTTCACTCATTTTAAGGATATCTCTTTGATTCTGAGTCACAAACCCCTGAAAGGGGCCCTTTTCGGATCGGCCTTTCCCCCGGGAGATGAACTCGAAGACCTGGCCAAGGTCATGGGGTCCAATATGGCCCTCTTCTACCAAAGCTACGAGGTCATCCTTTCGGCTCCCTCCCTCCGGATGATTTGGCCGGATGGCGTTCTCGGGTCGAATATTGACAGATTTCGAAGCTTTATGGAAGAGTCCGTCGCCCCGGCAGAGAAGATGCACCTGAAGGAGTTCTGGGCTCTTCTTAAAGAAGAAAGGACGCTTTCAAGCGACCTTTTCCTTTTGCGTTCGGGATTCCTTTTCGATACGTCAATTTTGGGCATTATCTTTCTGGGCTTTCCCTGGGGGCGCTTTCTGGTGATTCTTCCGGGAGAGGACCCGGCCCGGGTCAGGGAACAGTCGGCCCGCCTGACAGAGGTCTCTGCGAAAGCCCTGCGCTCCTCTCTCGACCGGTGGGTCGAGGACATGGAGGCAGAGTTCGTCGTCACCAAGCTCCTCGAGCAATTTCCCGAAGAGTTCCTTAGCTCCTCCGGGTTCTCAAGGAGAATGGGGCTTCCTCTGCCGGAGAGCCGAATGCAGGTGTATGAACTTTATTATACGCATCGGAACAAACGCTGGCAGAGGGATGTCATTGAAGGGGAGGTTGTGGAGGGGGTCACCTCCTCGGGGCTGACATGGAAGCGTCCCGGAGGAAGCGCAGGGACTACCACGGCCGGTTCCCCGGTCCTGCGGGAGAGGGGGATCCGGATCGGAAACGAGGTGCATATCCGGTTTTCCGTCTTTGTGGGCGGGGTCTACCCTTTGGGGGAGATTCCCGTGCCGATAAGCGCCCTGGCGGGCGGGGGGCTTGTCAGGATGAACCGTTTTATCCGGGAGGTTTCCAGCGCTCTGGTCTCCCATTCCCAGTCGCTGACGTCGTCGCATTTTCGTTTTTCCCGATTCTGGACGGAAAGCGGATTTTCCATGGCAGGAATCGAGGAGATTGCAAAAATCGTCGACCCGGGAAACTGGCGAAATCTCATCCTGCTTCCCTTCTGGGAGACCGGACCCCAGTCTCTTGCCGAGGTGAAGGCCTCCTGCCGGGTGTCGGATCCCTTTTTCTATGATCCGGCGAAGAACATGGGAGCCCTTCTTCTGCGGGACTGCAGCGAATGGCATGCCCGTAACGTGGTGGTCCGACACTTCCGCCAACGGGTGAGCGCTCATGTGGAGTCACCGATGACAGTGGGACGATTTCTCTCGGGTCAATAAGTGTAAAACGGAAAATAAGGAGGATATGACAGTGAGCGAGATAAACGATAGCAAAGTGGGCGATGCGGCTCCGGATGCAACGATCGATCTGAGGGGGGTCAAGTGCCCCTTCAATTTCGTCAAGACGAAGCTTAAACTCGAGACTCTGGAATCCGGACAGACTCTCTCTGTGGTTCTCGATCCCGGAGAGCCTATTGCCAATGTCCCCCGGTCAGTCCAGGAGGAAGGGCATGCCCTTCTCCGGACGACGCCTCGTCCGGACGGGCTCTACGAAATTCTTGTGCGAAAGGCCTGATCAGCGTCTCTCCGGGAGATCTTCCAGGAGACGGTACACCGATTTCCGGTCGACCCCGAAGGCTCGGGAGAGGAATCTCGCCTTTTCCGACGGGGGAAGGGAAATCTCGGAAAGAGCCTGAAGGACCTTAGGAGGGAGGTCGTCGAGAGTGGCGTCCCTGTCCTCCTCCCACCCTTCGATGACAAGAACGATTTCTCCCTTGACCGGGGATCGCGCGAGGCAATCAAGCACATCTCCGATTGTCCCCCGGCAGAGTGTCTCGTGGCGCTTTGTGATTTCGCGAACGACAGCCAGCCGACGCTCGTCTCCCAAGACTTCCCGCATGATCTCCAGACTTTTTTCAATCCGGTTGGGTGACTCAAAAAAAACATGGGTGTCGGGACGATGAAGAAGGTCTTCGGCTGTTTTGAGAAGTTCGTTTCGTTTTCTCGGAAGAAAGCCCCCAAAATAAAACCCGCTCCGGAATAATCCCGAACAGGTGAGGGCTGCAATGGGGGCCGAGGCCCCTGGAACGGGATGGACGGGCAGTCCCCGGGAGAGGACCTCCTCGACGAGGAAGGAGCCGGGGTCCGAGACCAGAGGCGTTCCGGCGTCAGAGACCAAGGCGATCGACTCGCCCTTTTCAAGCCGATGGAGAAAGACAGGAGTCTTTTCAGTTCGGTTGTGTTCGTTGTAGGAGACGCAGGGGGTGTCGATTCCGTAGTGGTCAAGCAGGGACCGGGTAACCCGAGTGTCCTCGGCGGCCACGAAATGGACGCCCTTCAGGACCTCAAGGGCCCGGAGTGTGATATCCTTCAGGTTCCCGATGGGGGTGGCCACCACATAAAGGGCCCCTGTGGGATGGTCATACACGGGAGTCCCCCGCATCGATCATGAGGTTGTCGATGAGGCGGGTCTTTCCCAGAAAGACCGCCGCCAGAAGAAGCACTTGCCGGGGGAGGGGAAGCGAGACCTCATGAAATGTTCCGGGGTCGACAAAGGCCAAATAATCCACGACAAACCCTTCTCGGGACAATCGGGTCTTAAGCTCGGCCTGAAGGGATGAGACCTCCGGGGTTGTCTGGGGAGGCGATGTCTGCCACCGCTGTCGGATTTCCGCAAGGTGTCGGGGAAAGAGTGCGGCTTTTTCCCTTTCATCGGAGCTCAGGTAGCGGTTCCGTGAGCTCAAGGCCAACCCGTCGCCTTCCCGGACGGTGGGGTGCCCCACCACCTTGACGGAGAGGGAGAGATCCCGGACCATTCTGCTGATGAGGAAGAGCTGCTGACGGTCCTTTTCCCCGAAGATGGCGATATCCGGGGTGAAGAGATGGAAGAGCTTGAGGACAATGGTCAGAACCCCTGCAAAGTGGCCCGGACGCGAGGCCCCGCAATAGAGCGAACCCACCGGCCCCGGGTTGACCGTGATGGAGGCATCCGGGGGAACCATCTCTCCCGGCTTTGGAAGAAAGAGTAAATCCGCCCCTCGCCTTTCTAGGAAGTCGATGTCCTGCTCTGGGGTGCGGGGATAGCGCTCGAGGTCTTCGGTGGGGCCAAACTGGAGTGGGTTGACGAAGATCGAGACAGCGACGATCCCTCCCTCGCTCTTTCCCCTGTTCACCAAGGCCCCATGGCCCTCATGAAGAGCGCCCATGGTCGGCACAAGGCATAGGGGGGTCTGACGGAAGGCGGGAAGCAGTGTTCGAAGTTCGGCAAGTGAACGTGCGATACGCATGGTTCAGAGTGTAACACAACCGGGGGAGATCGGGTGGCGAAGAAGGATCAGGAATCGTATCGGTGTCCGGCCTGCGGGTACCGTTCCCCCAAGTGGATGGGATTTTGTCCGGCCTGCCATGAGGCGCCGGAAGGTCTTGTTCCGGAGGAGAGTCCGGGGGGGAGGGTGGAGCGCTACGTTCGCGAGGCTGCGGGGGGGGCAGCCGAAAGTCGGGCCCTTCCCATCTCGGGGGTGGTGGTCGGAGATCTTCCCCGCAGTTCTACCGGTCTGTCAGAGTTTGACCGGGTGCTGGGGGGCGGGATCGTTCCGGGCTCCTTCATCCTACTGGGAGGAGATCCCGGTATCGGCAAGTCCACGCTCGTCCTCCAGACCGTCGCCAACCTCGCCCGGGAGAAGACGGTTCTTGTTGTGTGTGGAGAAGAGTCTCCGGAGCAGATCCGCATGCGCTTCGACCGCCTCGAGGCGGGAAAGAAAAAGACATCCGGCCTCTTCCTTCTTCCCGAGACCGACCTCTCCCTTGTGCTGGCGGAAGCGGCCCGCCTCTCGCCCGATATCCTCATTGTCGATTCGATCCAGACCGTCTTCCTTCCCGAATGGACCCAGTCAGCGGGCTCCGTCATTCAGCTTCGGGAGACGGCCGCCACCCTTCTCGAGTTTGCCAAGCGCTCCAGGGTGACCACTCTTGTCATCGGCCATGTGACCAAGGATGGAACCATTGCCGGCCCGCGTGTACTGGAGCACTTGGTGGACACGGTTCTTTACCTCGAAGGGGAACGGGGGCAGCCTCTCCGTATCCTGAGAACGGCGAAGAACCGCTTCGGACCGACCCAGGAGGTCGGGCTCTTCGAGATGGAGGAGGGAGGCCTCGTCGAAGTGACGAACCCCTCTGCATTCTTCCTTGAAGGTCGGGATCCCGGACGTCCTGGCTCAACGGTCGTCTGCGGAATGGAGGGCTCCCGGCCCATTTTGGTGGAGCTGCAGGCACTGGCGGCGCCGACATCGCTTCCCATGCCGCGACGGGTGACCCAGGGAGTGAGCTCCAATCGCCTGGCCCTACTCACGGCCGTTCTTGTTCGAAGGATTGGCCTTGACCTTTCGGGAATGGATCTTTACCTGAATGTCGTGGGCGGGGTGGAGATCGAGGAGACAGCTCTGGATCTGGGAATTGCCTTGGGGGTGGTCTCGAGCGTCCGGGAGCTTATTCTGCCTGCCGGATGGGTCGTTGTCGGAGAGGTGGGGCTGGCCGGAGAGGTCCGGAGGATCCCGGGAATCATAGAGCGAATGGCCGAGGCGGCCCGACTGGGATTTTCGCATATGGTGGGCCCGGTTCTCCCCTCGGGAAAGTCCCGCCCCCTGCCACGGGGGATTGTCTACCATCCGGTGAGCGATCTCAGGCAAGCCCTTGCCTTTCTCGAAAAACCTTCGTCTTCCGAAAAAAAGGCCCCGTCCTCCGTGGGGTCCCCCCGATGATTCATCTGTCGATCGAGACCTCGACGGAGTGGGTCGATCTGGCCCTCTTGAGGGACTCTGCGCTTCTATCCCGCTTCAGCGTCTTTCGTCCGGGAGGAGCCTCCGAGATCCTCGTCCCGGCCCTTGAGACGGTCCTTGTCTCGGCCGGCATCACCCGGGAGTCCTTGGCTTTTCTCTCCTCCTCCCGGGGGCCAGGAACCTATACATCCATCCGGGTGGGGCATCTTTTTGTCCGAGGAATGGCCTTTGCACTGAACATTCCCCATCTGACCGTCTCCCCGTTTGACGTTCTGGCCCGCCAGGGCGCCTCTCTCCTGCCTGCCGGCCTCGACCATCTTGTGGTTCTTCTGGATGCCAAGCGGGGGGAGGTCAACGCCGCCCTCTATCGCCTCTCCGGAACCGCGGATCCTGTCCGGATTCCTTCGTCAGCCTCAGACGAGATTTTTTCGGGCCGCGCCGCCTCCCCGCGGAGGGTACTGGAGCATCTTCCTCTCGGGTCAGTGGGACTTGTGGGCCCTGGCATCATTCATCTGGGGCCACAGCCTTCGGACACCCGGATTGTGCCGCCCTTGGCTATCTACCCGTCGGCCAGTGTGATGGGAGCCTTGGCCTTTGAGGCCAGGCTGTCAGGGGAAGACCGGGATCTGTCACCCGACCTCCTCTACGGACGAGATTCCGTATGCTCATGAAGGAAAAGAGAAATTTTCTCTCTCCATGGGTCTCCCGTCAGAGAGAGGACCTTGCAGGAATCGTCCCTTAACGGATAAGATAACCCCTGTCCGGAACAGTGCCGAACACTCACCAAAGTCCCGGAGTCTTGCCATGCGAGAGGACCTCTCATCTTCCCTGTCCCCCCCCCGTATTGTCGACCTGACAACAGGCGTTTGGCCGTCCGTCGTCGAAAAATTTCTCCTGGAGATGCCTTCCGACGACAGACAGTCTTTTGGAGCGGGTCCGGCCCTTGTGGCGGAATTCGCCTCGGGGCGTCTCGGCCGATTTTCCGGAATCGTCGATCCTGTCAAGGCGGCCCTTGTCGGCATCGTAGGGGGATGGGTTCTCGACTCCGAGGCCGAGATCCATCTTTTGTATGTCAGACAGGAAGATCGTAGGCGGGGACTGGGTCGGAAACTTTTGGCCTCCTATTTGTCGGACCTTGACCGGCAGGGAGTGGCAGCCTCCTATCTCGAGGTGCGGGAATCCAATCGGGCCGCCAGATTCCTTTATTACTCCCTCGGCTTTACGGTGGAGGGTGTTCGGAAGGGGTACTATCAAAACCCCAAGGAAGACGGGGTTGTTATGGTTCGAAAGCATGTCCGGGATCCGGTAAGCGATACAGCCACATCTCAATGAGGAAGGAGTCTCTCTGATGGATGAAATCGCCAAGAAGCGCCATGAGATCGAAGCCATGAAGAGCCGCCACGATGCTCTCGACACACGACTTGCCGAACTGTCGCGACGGGGAATCCTGACCGAGGAGGAAAATCGGGAGATGACCCGAATCAAGTGGGAAAAGCGAGATCTGAAGGAGAAGATTGTCCAGGGAGAATCCCGGCTTGAACATTCTTCGGGTTCCGCCTAGAGATGTTTGGCATCGGCCTGCCGGATCTTCTGTTTATCGCCCTGCTTTTCCTGCTTCTCGTCAAGCCGGCCGACTGGCCTGTTGTGGCAAAACGTGTTGCTCGGGCAGCGGTTGCCCTGAGACGGATGTTTCTTCCTGTTCTCGAGGAATTGAGGGGTGTTCGGGAGACCCTGATGACCGATGCCGCCCTTTCCGTTGGAGGAACACCTTCTCCTCCTCCGACGGGGTGGGATCCCCTTCCCCAGAGCCATCAAAAGGGGGGAGAGCCGCCGCTCCCCGCCGCCGAAAGCTAGCGAAGAGACAATTCCTTGGTTGAAAACCCCCTCCCGTTCATGGGACATCTCGTCGAACTTCGGCGACGAATCCTGCGCATGCTTGTCTGGCTGGGGCTGGGATTTCTGGTCAGCTTCCCCTTTTCCGAGAAGGCGGTCTCCTTTCTCGGAAAAATTGCCGGAACTCCCCTTGTCTTTACGACCCCGACCGAGGCGTTTTGGGTGACCCTCAAGACTGCGTTTGCCGGAGGACTTGTCCTTGCCTTTCCAGGATTTCTCTTTGAGATTTGGTCTTTCATCTCTCCGGGGCTCTACAGGTCGGAACGACGCACTCTTCTTCTTTGGGTGGGCGGGGGAACACTCTTCTTTCTGGCCGGTGTGGCCTTTGCCTTTTACGTGGCCCTTCCCACCGCGCTCTCCTTCCTGGTTCACTTCGGGCTCGGCGAAGGGCTCAAACCATTCATGTCGGTCGACCGGACCGTTTCCTTCGAAACCCGATTCCTTTTTGTCTTTGGCCTGATCTTCGAGCTTCCTGTGGTCATGGGCTTCCTGAGCGAGAGGGGCCTCACCTCCCCCGCTTTTTTCCGGGCCCACCGCCGGGGGGCGATTGTGGGAAATGCGGTTCTGGCGTCGATCCTTTCGCCGACCCAAGACTTTCTCAACATGATGATCATGTTTCTCCCCCTGGTTCTTCTTTACGAGGGGGGGATCCTGATGGCTGTCTGGGGGGAGAGGCGGAGGCGCCACCATGAGGAGCAGAGGCTCCGGGACAAGGAAAATACATCATTTCACGAGTCCCGGGAAGATCCTGAGAGGCCCGAAGGCGCTTGAACCCTCCGTGTCTATCGGATATTCTTTCCTGATACCTGCATTCGCCGGGAGAGTGAATTCGGAGAAAGGTTTCCAGGAAGGCGGCCCGGTAATCGGCCCCGATGGCCGGTAGGCCCGCATTCTTCCGACGGGTGTCCGCCCCGATGTTTCGATAAGAAAAAGTAAGGAGTTGTGTCCTTTGTCAGACCATGCCGTGTCGCGTGTCGATCTCTCCAGGGTTGCCCAGGATCTTGGAATTCCCGTCGTGTCCTTTCACCCCTATGGTCCTGGGCGGGGAAAGATTGATCCCCGATTTGTCGAAAAAACTCCCCGCCGCCCGTCGCGCTATATTCTTGTCTCGGGGATGACGCCCACGCCCGCGGGTGAGGGGAAGACAACGACATCGATCGGTCTGGCCATGGGGCTTTCTCATCTGGGAAAGAAGTCTGTGGTGACCCTGAGACAACCCTCCATGGGGCCTGTTTTTGGAATCAAGGGGGGAGGAGCCGGAGGAGGACGTTCAACGGTGGAGCCGTCGAGCGTTCTGAACCTTCATCTGACTGGAGATATTCATGCCGTTGCAGCGGCACACAACCTCCTTGCGGCGGCCATCGACAACTCCCTTCACCACGGGAATCCCCTCGATATCGACCCCCTGACGGTCAGCTGGAGTCGGGTGGTGGACCTCAATGACCGGGCACTAAGGCGCGTCGTGGTGGGGCTTGGAGGTCCCGGATTCGGGATCCCCCGGGAGGGCCGATTCGAGATCGCCGTGGCCAGTGAGATCATGGCCATCCTGGCTCTTTCGCTCTCCTGGGAGGATCTGGGGAAGAGGATTTCGCGGGTCACCTTCGGCCGAACCCGGCAGGGAAAGCCCCTGACCGCCGCCGACCTTCGGGTCGATGGCNNAGCTGATGGAGCCATGACGGCGCTCCTGCGCGAGGCGCTCTGGCCGAATCTTATGCAGACGAGCGAGGGAACTCCCGCAATCATCCATGGATCTCCCTTTGCCAACATTGCCCACGGAAACAGCTCTGTCCTGGGCGACCGGGTAGCCCTGGCCACGGCCGACTGTGTGGTTACCGAAGCCGGGTTCGGATCGGACCTGGGAGGAGAGAAGTTCTTTGACATCAAGTGTCGCGTGCTGGGGCGGGGTCCCGATGTGGCCGTCCTCGTGGTCACGGCCAGGGGTCTTCGGATGCATGGGGGGGTGGGAGAGGTCCGGCAGGGTCGGGCTCTTCCGCCCGAACTTTCCCGCCCCAACCTACCGGCCCTCAGGGAGGGGCTCGCCAATATGGTTCGCCATGTAGGCATTCTTCGGCAGTTTGAGGTGCCTGTCGTGGTCGCCATCAACAGCGGAGAAGGGGATAGTGAGGAGGAGGTCCGGGCCATCCGGGAGGCGGCCCTCTCCTGCGGTGCCTTTGACGCGGTTGTCTCGACTCACTTTCTTGAGGGCGGGGCGGGAGCGAAAGATTTGGCCGCCGCCGTCCTGGCGGCCTCCGGGGATCCCAACGGGGAGACGAGGCCTTTACGCCCTCTTTATCCTCTGGAGATGCCCGTCGATGAGAAAATAGTGACGATCGCCACAAAGATTTATGGGGCCGGATCGGTTGTCTGGTCCGAGGGGGCCAAGGCCGATCTCGCCCGGATTGCCAAGACCGAAGCCGCCGCCTTCCCTGTCTGCATCGCCAAGACCTGGGCCTCGCTCTCCCATGACCCGGCCCTGAAAAATTCACCCTCCGGCTTTGCCTTTCCCATCCGGGAGATCCGGGTTCTCTCGGGAGCGGGCTTTGTGCTGGCCATCGCCGGAGAGACTCAAACGATGCCGGGTCTGCCGTCCGATCCGGCCTTTGCGCGCATTGGCCTGACGGCCGAGGGCGAGATCGCGGGGATCCTTTGACTTCCATTCTGAACGGCTCCGTCGCCTCAATGAAATGGCGACGTTTCACGGCGACCCTCGCTTGCTTCCTGGGCAGTGCAGTCTTCTCGTTTTGTCTTGCGGATCGCTCTGCCGCTGCCCCGCCTCCCATCGCTTCCCCCATTCCGGCGCTCTCCTCCGGGGTGGTGGAGACCACCGCCCGGGCCCGGGATGTCGTCAATATCCTGAAGACCTTCTATCCCCCGGTGGAGGGCCATGTGACGGAAATTGGCCCCGGAGGGCAGGTCACCCTCGACCATGGAGAGGATGTGGGCTTCTATCCCGGGACCATGGTCATGATCTATCGTCCGGGCCCCGCCTTCCGGGACTTCTATACCGGAATCGTCATCGGCCATCGGGAGGAAAAGGTGGGGTGGGTCGAAGTGCGATCCGTTGAATCCAATAGCTCCCGGGGGATTTTTCGGGGGACGGGGACGGTCCGCTCCGGAGATGGTTACCGGCTTCCCGCCTCGCTTGTTCGGATTGCACTGGTTCCCGCCTCCCGCTATGCCGACCTGGCTGTCATGAGCCATCTCACGAGGGCCATCGGAGAATCAGGGCGATTCACTGTGGTGGATCCGTTCCGTGTTGATCTTGCCATGAGAAAGATGGGCAAGGGGTCCTTGAAGGATCCGGCCTACCGGGTCGCTCTGGCCAAAAATCTCGGGGCCCAGGGACTGGTTCTGGTCGATACGACCCTACTCGGGGACCAGGTCGTGATCGACTTGGATGTGGATGGAGCCATTACCGGTGAAAAGGCCTTCACGCTCCATACGATTCTCGAGGGGGTTCATCCTCTTTCCGGAAGCCTGACGGGGGGATCGCTCCTTGCCGGAGCCTCTCCGGACCTCCATGCCGCCAAGCTCCCCCCCCTCTCGGTTCCCGTCCGGACCGTCAAGATTCCCCTGATTCCCTTTTTCCTCGGTGAAGGACGCCTCATTCCCGGGACAGGTCCGGTCACCGTGCTCTCCGACGGGCGAAGAATTATTGTGGGAACCATCGGAAGCAACCGGATCCGGACACATTACCGGGAGTCCGATGCCCGGGTGCCCGGCAATCGCCATGTCTTCATCTCCGTGGGGCCGGTCATTCCTCCCGACAAGGATCATCCGGGAGTCGAGCAGGTGGCGGTGACCAACATCGTGGGAGGCTCTCCCGATTCCTACGTCCTCGATTACGACGGGAAGACCTTTCGCCGGATTGCCAAGCATCTTCCCTGGTATATCCGCATCGTCAGGCTCTCCGATGGAAAGAGCCGTCTGATCGCCCAGCGCATGGGGGTGAACAAGGCCTTTCTTGGCCGCATTCACTTTCTTCGGTGGAAGCTTGACCATTTCGAAAAGGGGGCGGCGGTTCCCTGGCCCAAGGTCATCACCCTTCTTGGAACACAGCCTGTCCGGACAGGAACACAGGATGCCTTCCTCAAGATCGCCTCGGACAACCATCTCGAATACTATGACAGCCGGGGAGACCTGCGGTTCAAAAGCCCGATCTTTCTCGGAGGCTATTCCAACCACTTTGTCTTCGGCCGCCCCCATGCCCTGCTCCCGGTCCAGTCGCGGAGCGTTCGCGTGAAGGGCCGAATCCTGATTCTGACCCCGGACAAGGATGCGGGCCGTCCCGTGGCCATAGTCTACAAGAATATTCCGATGTCCTCGGGTTTTGGAAATTTCCAGGGTTTTCAGTACGGACAGGTCTATTTCTATCGCTGGACGGGCGTCAACTGGGTTCTCCTGGGGGAGCTGACCCGAGTGAAAAACTTCATCCGGGATATCGCCATCGTCGCCGACCGCAAGACCGGCCAACCGCTCCTCGAGGTGGGAACCGAGCCTGTCTTCAACTTCATGAACATCCAGAACCTGATCGTGAAGGAAGGGTCGGTCCTTTTCTTTGCCCTGCCCAAAGAGGTGCGTCAGGCTCTCGAGCCCTCCGGAAAGAGTCCCGCCCTCACAAACAGACCGGAAGGGAGCCGGACAGGACGATGATCTCCGCCGACCGATCGACAGAAGAGCGCCCTTCCTGGCTCCTCAGGCCGCCGGTTCACCTTGCGATCATCATGGACGGAAATGGCCGCTGGGCAAAAAAGCGTTTCCTTCCCCGTGTGGCCGGCCACAGACAGGGAGCTCAGTCGGTCAGGCGAACAGTCTCGGCCTGCCGGGCCTGGGGCATCCGTTATTTGACCCTCTACGCATTCTCGTGGGAAAATTGGAAAAGATCCCGTCCTGAAGTGGATGCGCTCATGGCTCTCCTCGAAGACTATCTCGACGGGGAGGAGGCCCTGATGAAGGAGAAGGCCATTCGGTTTCGTACCATCGGAAACCGTTCCCGCCTTCCCCTCTCGGTGGCCAAAAGGATCGAGGCTGTCGAAGCCAGTACCCGGGAAGGGAAGGCCATGGACCTCATTTTGGCGCTCTCTTATTCCGGTCGGGAGGAAATTCTGGCGGCAGTCCGACGATTTGCGGAGGATGTCAAAAGGGGTGTGGCTCAGCCGGATATCCTCTCCGAGGAGGCCTTCGACGGCTACCTCGATACTGCGGGGATCCCCCCGCCGGATCTTCTCATCCGGACCAGCGGGGAGCATCGCATCAGCAACTTTCTCCTTTGGCAGATCGCCTACACGGAGCTGTTTTTCGACCCGGTCCTCTGGCCCGACTTCGGGGAAGAGAATCTCAAGAGGGCCCTTATGGATTACCAAGAGCGCCAGCGGCGATTTGGCGCCGAAGGAGAAAGCCACTCCGGGGACCATGGCCGCGAGGCCGGGACGGTCTGATGGAGCTCGTTCGTCGTCTGATCGTTGCCGGGATCGCCATACCCCTGATCGTGGCACTTGTTCTATGGGCCCAGCCTCTTCACTTTTTTCTCGTGATGGCCCTTTTGGTGGTTCTTGCCCAGTACGAGTTCTATCGGCTCTTTCCGGATATTCCCTTTGACAGCGGAACCTGGCTGGGCCTTACGGCAGGTGCCGGTTTTCTTTATGTGATCTATTTGAAAAGCACGGGAGCGGTTCCTCCTGAGACCCTCGAAGCGGTCGCCGCCCTGCTCCTGGTCACGGTGATGGGAGGAACCCTCCTTTCTGGTGGGATCTCCCGCATGACTTACCTTCCGGTGGTCTGGCTTGGGATTGTCTACATCCCCTTTCTCCTGGGGACGATCCTTCTGATCCGGGGAATTCCCGGAGGCAGTCGCTGGATTCTGTATCTTCTTGCAATCACATGGATCGTGGATGCCGGAGGATATTTTGTCGGAAAGGCGTTCGGCCGCCACAGCATGGCACCCCGGATCTCCCCGAAAAAAACATGGGAGGGCGCTGTCGGAGGCGCTCTGGTCGGCATCCTGGCCAGCGTGGCGGCGGCACCCTGGCTGCCGGGTCCCACCTCCCGATTCGAAATGTTCTGGCTGGGATTGGCTCTCTCGGTGGCCGGGCAGCTGGGAGATCTTGTGGAGTCAGCCTTCAAGCGCCAGGCAGGAGTGAAGGATTCCGGCCACTTTCTTCCGGGGCACGGAGGAATGCTCGACAAGGTGGACAGCCTTCTTTTCAATGCGCCTGTCCTTTATGCCTTTTTGATCTTTTATGTGGGGCTTAGCTCCCCCGTCATCGTCTGACCGCCCTCCGGGGAGGAATAGGCGGGAGGAAACTCTTGTGACCACCAATACAGTAACTTCATCAAAGGCAACGGGCCTTTCGATCCTTGGCTCCACCGGATCGATCGGACGCTCCGCCCTCGATATAGTCCGGGCCCACCCCGACCGATTCCGGGTGCGGGGCCTGGCCTGCGGAAAGAATCTCGACCTGATTCTTCTTCAGGCCCGGGAGTTTTGTCCTGAAATCCTGTCGGTCGATGAAAGCCTCTATGAAAAGGTCAGTGCCAGCCTTTCCGGATCCGGGATTCGCGTCGTGGCCGGAGAAGAGGGAGCCTGTGAAGTCGCCTCCCTTCAGAGTGCCGAGGTCCTCCTCTCGGCGATCGTGGGAGAAGCCGGTCTTTCCCCGACCTGGGAGGGGATCTTCCCTGGCCGGACCGTGGCCTTGGCCAACAAGGAAACGCTCGTCGTCGGCGGCCAGACGGTGATCGACCGGGTCAGCGAGAGGGGGGCCCGCCTCGTTCCTGTCGACTCCGAACACAGTGCGATTTACCAGGCGATGGCCGGACACCGGTGGAGCGATGTCCGGCGGCTGATCCTTACCGCCAGCGGTGGCCCCTTCTTCGGAAAGAACCGGAAGGATCTCGAGAGGGTGACACGGGATCAGGCCCTGAACCATCCGACGTGGAAGATGGGCCCGAAAATTACCATCGATTCGGCAACGCTTCTGAACAAGGGGCTCGAAATGATCGAGGCGCGCTGGCTCTTCGATATTCCGGCCGACCGGATAGAGGTGGTGGTCCATCGCCAAAGCATCATTCATTCCCTCGTGGAGCTTCGTGATGCCTCCGTGCTGGCCCAGATGGGGGTCCCCGACATGAAGGGCCCCATCGCCTATGCCCTCTCCGGTGAAGAGCGCCTTCCGGTGGGAGTGCCCTTTCTTGATCTGGTCGCCACGGGACAGCTGACCTTTTTCGCTCCCGACCATGAGACCTTCCCGGCGATACGGCTGGCGGCCCGCTCCATCTCCCGTCCGGGTCAGGGAGCCCTCTACCTGAACATGGCCAACGAAGTTGCCGTGGCGGCCTTCCTCGCCGGCAGGATTTCCTTTACTGACATCTTCGATCTTTGGGAACGGGTCCTCGAAGAGGCGCCGGAGCGGATTCCCGGCTCCCTCGCCGAGATCCGGGAGGCGGTGGCCCGGGCCACGTCCCTGGCCAAGGAGGCCGTCAGCCGCATGGAGGAATCCCATGCGACGGCCCTTGCCGCCTCCCGGCCCTGATCCCTTTGACCCCATAGAAAGGCGTCGCACGTGAGTGCCGTTCTCTCCTTCATTCTCGTCATTGGTGTTCTGATCCTCATCCATGAACTGGGACACTTTCTCGTGGCCCGGCGCTTTGGCGTGAAGATCGAAAAGTTTTCCGTGGGATTTGGTCCCCCGATATTTTCCAAGACTGTCGGCGAAACCGAGTACCGGGTTTCCTGGATTCCTCTCGGCGGCTACGTGAAGATGCTGGGAGAGACCGACCCCGAAAAGGTCGCGCCGGAGGATCGCCCCCGCTCCTTCGCGGCACTTTCCGTCTCCCGGCGGATGGGCATAGCGGCGGCGGGTCCTGTTGCCAATTTCCTGTTGGCCATTCTTCTTTTTTCTGCCGTTTACTGGACGGGATTCCCGGTCATGGAGGCCGTTGTCGGCCAAGTTCTTCCTGGCTCCCCCGCTCAGGCGGCCGGGATCATGAAGGGAGACCGGATCACGACGGTCGATGGCGTCAAGATTGCCCGCTGGGATGATCTGAGACATATGATCGAACACCGGGGAGGGCAATCGGTCGTCATCGGAATCCTTCGGGGAGGGCAGCCGCTGAGCTTTACGCTCGTTCCCCGGGTCGAATCCGGAAAGAACCTCTTCGGAGAGGCCGAACGCCAGGGGAAGATCGGCGTGGGGCCCTCCGGAAGCTTTACCACCCTCCGATACGGATTCTCGGAGGGGCTGGGGATGGCCATGATCAAGACATGGAACATTGCCTCGATCAACCTGGTCTCCCTATGGAAGATGGTGGCAGGAGAGGTCTCCCCGAAGAATCTGGGGGGACCGATCCTGATCGCCCAGATGTCCGCCAAGGCTGCCAAGTCAGGGGTCTCGAACCTCCTTTTCTTCATGGGGTTCGTCAGCGTGACATTGGGGGTCATGAATCTCCTCCCCATTCCCGTCCTCGACGGAGGACACCTTCTCTTCCTGGCGGTGGAGGGGATTCTGAGACGCCCGCCCTCGGTTCGGGTGCGGGAACTTTCCATGCAGCTGGGATTTGTGATCCTGCTGACAGTGATGGTCTTTGCGTTTTATAACGATATCATGCGGGTATTCGGCACGACCCGGTAAGGAGAATTTATGCAAATCACACGAAAGAAGACTCGGAGGATTATGGTCGGCTCCGTTCCCATCGGGGATGGAGCTCCGGTGGCGGTCCAGTCCATGACCACCACCGACACTCGCGATATCGAGGGGACCCTCGCCCAGATTTCTGCTCTCGCCGAGGTGGGCTGCGAGATCATTCGGTTGGCGGTGGTCGACCAGGAGGCCGCAGAGGCCGTTGGCAAGATCCACAAGCGATCCCCCATCCCCGTCATTGCCGACATCCATTTCGACTACCATCTGGCCTTGACCGTTATTGAAGGTGGGGTCGATGGCGTTCGAATCAATCCCGGCAATATCGGGAGCCAGACCAAGATCCGGGCCATCGTGGAGCGGATGAAGGATCGGGGGCTCCCCATCCGGATCGGGGTGAATGCCGGGTCGCTCGAGCGAGACCTTCTGGATCTGTATGGCCACCCCACCCCGGAGGCGATGGTGGAATCGGCCATGCGCCACGTGGCCCTTCTGGAAAAGGAGAACTTCCAGGACATCAAGATTTCCCTCAAGGCATCGAATGTCCTGGATACCATCGACGCCTACCGTCTGGCCTCCGAGAAATGTGACTATCCCCTTCATATCGGTGTCAGCGAGGCGGGACCCCTTCTTTCCGGAACGGTGAAATCGTCGGTGGGCTTGGGCTATCTTCTGGCCTGCGGTATCGGAGACACGATCCGCGTCTCCCTGGCGGCTGATCCTGTGGAAGAGGTCAAGGTGGCGTGGGGAATCCTCAAATCCCTGGGACTTAGGAAGCGAGGGGTGAACGTCATCGCCTGTCCGACCTGCGGTCGCCTTGAGATCGATGTGGTGGGCCTTGCCTCCCGGGTGGAGGAGCGCCTCGCCCATGTTCAGGAGACCATGGACATTTCCATCCTGGGATGTGTGGTCAACGGGATCGGGGAGGGGAAGGAGGCCGACCTGGGAATCGCCGGAGGGCAGGGTGTCGGGATCTTCTTCGAAAACGGAGAGGTCGTGAAGAAAATTCCCTCCCAGGATCTTGAGGAGCTGCTGATCGCCCAGGTCGAAAAGAAGGTGGACATGATGAAAAAAGCAGGAATCTCGGGCCTGCGGGACGACCAGGGGCGAAGGGTTTCCCTTCCCATGGCCCCGGCGGAAGCCATCATCGCGGAGAAGTCGTGAGGACGACCCGACTTCCTTATGTCACATTCCACGAGGATCCGGCCGAAGCGGAGACCGTGAGCCATCGCCTCATGCTCAGGGGGGGCTATGTGCGAAAGGTGGCCGGTGGCCTCTATGACTTCCTGCCATTCGGAGCCAGGGTTCTTCGGCGGGTCGAGCGCATTGTCCGGGAGGAGATGGACCGGGCGGGAGCCTTCGAGATTCTCATGCCGGCGCTTCAGCCGGCCGAGATGTGGGAGAAGACCGGGCGGTGGGAGAAATACGGCAAGGAGCTCTTTCGCCTGACGGACCGGCACGACCGCTCCTTTGCCCTGGGTCCCACCCATGAAGAGGTTGTGACAGAGCTTGCCTCGGGGCTTCTCAACAGCTACCGGCAGCTTCCGGTGACCCTCTACCAGATCCAGACGAAGTTCCGCGACGAGATGCGTCCCCGCTTCGGGCTGATGCGAGGACGGGAATTTGTGATGAAGGACGCCTATTCCTTTGCCCGGTCCAAGGAGGAGGGGGCCGAGTGCTACCGGATCATGCAGGAGGCGTATTTTCGAATCTTTGCCCGTCTGGGGCTGTCGGTGAGGATGGTGGAGGCCGATACCGGAAATATCGGCGGATATTCCTCCCATGAGTTCATGGTGCTCGCCCCCTCGGGAGAGGATACCGTCGTCTTCTGCGGATCCTGTCGCTATGCCTCCAATGTGGAGCTCGCGGGGGCAGCCACACACTGCCCTCTCTGCCAGGCGCCTCTCGAGCGAACGACGGCCATCGAGGTCGGCCATGTCTTCGATCTCGGAGATCGCTACAGTGCCCCCATGGAGGCCGGCTTTCTCGATCCCGACGGACGGGAGACACTGTTTCATATGGGGTGTTACGGGATCGGGGTCAGCCGGCTTCTGGCGGCCGCCATCGAACAGTCCCATGACGACGCCGGAATCATCTGGCCAACGGCCATGGCTCCCTTTGCCGTGGCGGTCCTTCCCTTGGGCGGCCGCGATGCCGAACTGTCGGAGAAGGCCCTCCGGATCGCCGGACTCCTTGAGGAGCGGTTTCCGGAGGAGGTGCTTGTCGACGACCGGGACCTGCGGGCCGGAGTCAAGTTTGCCGATGCCGATCTTTGCGGATTTCCCATCCAGGTGATTCTCGGAGAAAAAGGCCTCCGGGAAAACCGTGCCGAAATCAAGGTCAGAAGCTCGGGAGAGAGGAATACGGTCGATCTCTCCGCTCTTTCCGAGTGGATTGCCGATCACCTGGGTTCGGGTGGAGCGGTTGACACCGGCCGTCCCGATGCCTAAAATGAACCCTTTGTAATGCTTAGATATCACATTGACAGTATCCCCGATACCCGCGTGACAGCCCCCCTTGAGGTGGACCTCTCCCTCTCCGGGGAGGTGGCCTCCGCTCCTGCGGTTTTTCTCGAGAAGGAGACCCGGGAAGAGTTTTCCCGGATCGACGGTCGGATTACCGGTGAGATCGGGAGAGACGGGACCGATGTCCACGTGGATCTCTCCGTCAGCTACGAAATCCCCCTGACGTGTGTTCGGTGCCTTTCCGAATTTGTCCGGACGGGGGAGACCGCCGAGCGGACGATGTTCTTTCACCAGAAGGATTCCGATCCCGAGTCTCTCGAACGTTACGGAAGCGATGGGTGGGTGGATCTGGGACCCTGGCTTCGTGAGTTGATCCTGACTGATCTTCCCTTCTACCCTCTGTGTCGGGAGGACTGTCGGGGGTTGTGCCCGGTCTGTGGGCAGGACCGGAATCAGAAAGAATGCGGCCATCCGGAAGACCTCTGAGACTACGGTGGACTGAGGTTTAGGTGGCGGTTTGACAGATTCAGGAGACATACCCCGGTTCATTCGGGAAAACGTGACGGTGGCCGTTCTTGGTTCCTCAGGGAGCCTGGCCCCGATCCAACAATTGTAAAAGGAGTTGATCCGTGGCACATCCAAAAACCAAAATTTCCCGGGCTCGGCGTGACAAGCGGCGCACTCACAAGAAGTTGACGCTTTCGGCCGTCGTGACCTGCCCCGCCTGTGGCGAGCCGAAGCAGCCCCATTATGCCTGCCTCTCCTGCGGAACCTACAACAAGCGCACCGTTCTCCGCGTCAAGAACGGCTGAGGATCCGACCACGCCATAATGAAGATCGCTCTCGATGCGATGGGTGGGGACTTTGGTTCCGACCCCCTGGTCGCAGGGGCTGACCTTGCCAGAAGGGACTTCGGGACCGAAGTCGTTCTGGTAGGGGACCCTGCCGTCATTCGTGAGCGCCTTCGGGCCCTCTCCCTTCCCCCTACAACCTTTGAGATCGTCGAGGCGAAGGACGTCATCGACATGACGGACAAGGCCTCGGATGTCAGGAAGCGGCGCGACTCCACCGTGTGGGTCTCGGCGGAGCTTGTCAAGAAAGGCCATGTCCAGGGAGCGGTCTCTGCTGGCCATTCCGGGGCCTCCCTTGCGGCTGCCATGTGGGTCCTTGGCCGCATCAGCGGAGTTGAACGCCCCACCATCGGAACGATCCTTCCTTGCCGCCCCTCCAGAAAGCATGCTTCCCATCCGACTCCACCCAGCCCTGAAACGGTCCCTGATTCCGGCCATTTCATTCTTGTCGATGGGGGGGCCAACGTCGACTGCAAGCCCTCCCATCTCGTCTCCTTTGCCCGCATGGGCCGTCTCCTTTCCCGCCATCTCTTTTCCGTCGACCAGCCCCGGGTCTCCCTCCTCTCCAACGGAGAGGAGGAGACCAAGGGAAACGAGCTCGTGGCCCGGACCATCGACCTTCTCCGGGGGCGGGGAGAGGGGAGCGAGAAGGGGGAAGCCTACCCCTGGTTTACCGGTCCCATCGAATCCCGTGATATTTTTTCGGGAGAGACGGATGTGGTCGTCTGTGACGGGTTTGTGGGCAACATTGTCCTCAAGGAGGCGGAAGGGCTGGCCCAGACCATCATGGAGATGATGAAGGATGCCGCCCGTTCGGATCTCCGCTCTAAGATCGGGGGTCTTCTCCTGCGTCCGGCTCTTTCCCGCATGAAAAAAAGAATCGACTGGGCAGAGTATGGGGGGGCTCCCCTTCTGGGAGTAGGGGGGCTCTTTGTCATCTGCCATGGTCGCTCCAATGCCCTGGCGATCAAGAACGCCATCGGCATGGCCGATCGTCTGGCGTCTTCGGGGCTCACCGAGGCCCTCAAGGCTGAAATGGCGCCCGCTGCGAGCAGCGAGGGGGGAGCATGAGCCCCCTCCGTGCCGTTGTCACCGGAACCGGTTCCTATGCCCCCTCCCGCGTCATGACCAATGACGACTTTGCCGCTTATCTAGAAACGAGCGACAGCTGGATCCGGGAACGGACGGGAATCCGGGAGAGACGGATCGCCGCTGAGGAGGAATCAACCTCGGACCTTGCCGTTTTTGCAGCCCAAAAGGCCCTTGAGTCTTCGGGGCTTTCGGCTTCCGATATCGACGGGATCCTTCTGGCAACAGCCACGCCCGACATTCTTTTCCCGTCGACCGCCTGTCTTGTCCAGGCACGCCTGGGGGCGACCCGGGCCTTTGCCTTTGACCTCAACGCGGTCTGTTCGGGATTTGTCTACGCCATGACGGTCGCCAAGAGTCTGGTGGAGACGGGGGCGGCCTCCCGCCTTCTGGTGGTCGGATCTGAGGTCATGAGCCGATCCCTGGACTGGTCCGATCGGAGCACCGCCATTCTCTTCGGTGACGGGGCCGGTGCCGTGGTGGTCGAGGCCTCCACCGTGGCCTCCCGAGGTCTCGGTTCCTTCAGGCTTGGAGCGGACGGGCGCCACTGGGAGATGATTCACGTTCCGGGCGGAGGAACTCGCCGTACGGAGGCCCCCCACACGATCCGCATGAAGGGGGGAGAGACCTTCAAGATGGCCGTGCGCCAGTTGCAGGAGTCGGTTCTGGAGGTGCTCGCTCTCGACGGGCTCGCTCCCGCCGACATCGATCTTCTGGTGCCTCACCAGGCCAACATTCGCATTATTGACGCCCTGGCGTCCCGTCTGTCGCTCCCTCCGGAGAAGGTGATGGTGAATATCGACCGTTATGGAAACACCTCGGCCGCCTCGATCCCGGTGGCTCTCGACGAGGCCGTCCGGGGAGGGCGGGTCGCGGAGGGAGACCGCATACTTCTGACGGCCTTCGGGGCCGGTGTGACCTGGGGATCGGGCCTTCTCACCTGGGAAGCCGACCTTCAGAAAAGGAGCCGCACATGAAAACTGCCTACCTCTTTCCCGGACAGGGATCCCAGTCTCCGGGGATGCTCGACCGCTTCGACGCAAGTGACGAGGAGCGTCTCATCGACCGGGCATCGGAGATCCTTTCGGCGGATGTGCGGAAGATCTCCCGGAACGACCCCTCGGGAATCCTCGATCAGACGCAGTGGACTCAGCCGCTTCTTCTTCTGTGCAGCATCCTGGCGTTGGGCCGTCTCGAGGAGGAGGCTCCATCTGTGGTACTTGGCCACAGCCTGGGGGAATATTCCGCCTATGTGGCCGCCGGGGCCTTGCCTCTTGACGAGGCGCTTCTTCTGGTTCATCGTCGGGGTGAGTTCATGCAGAAGGCCGTTCCTGCGGGCACCGGTCTGATGGCCGCCGTTCTGGGTCCATCGAGGGAGGAAATCGACCGGGTCCTGGCGGAGGTCAGGGCACAGACCGGAGGAGTTGTGTCGGTGGCCAACGACAACTGTCCCGGACAATGTGTGATTGCCGGCCAGAAGGAGACGGTGGAAAAGGCCATCGACGCACTTCGGACGGCTGGCGTTCGGAAGATTGTTCCCCTGGCGGTTTCCGTTCCCTCCCATACGGCCCTCATGAGTCCTGCCGCCCGGGCGATGAAAGAGCTTCTCGACCGGACAGCGTTTGGGCCCCTCAATGTTCCGGTGGTGCCCAATGTGACGGCCGCTCCTGTGGGCCCTGGCGAAGCGTCCTCGGAGATACGCGATCTTCTCGTCCGTCAGCTTGAGTCTCCCGTGGAGTGGACAAAATCGATGGAGACGGTGATTGCCTCGGGGGTCACCCGATTTGTGGAGGTTGGTTCGGGCTCCGTGCTGACGGGACTGGGGAAGCGGGTGGAGCGCCAGATGGGTCTCCCGGAAAAACTCACCTGGGTCACCACCGACCCCAAGGTTTCCAAGGAGTAGAGATGCGTGACAAGGACAATGCGCTTCCCGCCCTCTTTACCGCTCTGGTCACCGGTGCCAATCGCGGGATCGGGTGGGCAGTCGCCAAAGGACTTCTGGAGGCGGGTCATCAGGTCTATTTCGGGTGCCGCTCCAAGGAAGAGGAGCTGAAGTCCCGTGTTGCGGACCTTCCGGGAGGCGAGCGGGGTGAGGTGGTTCGACTCGACCTGAACGATTCCGCCTCTATCGACGGAGCCGTGGAGTCGATCTTGCATCGCTCGGGAAGGGTTGATATTCTTGTGAACAACGCCGGGATCGTCCGGGACAAACTCCTCGTCAGAATGGAGGAAGCGGACTTCCGGGAGGTCATCGACGTGAATCTTGTCGGTCCTTTTCGCATGGTCCGGGCGGTTCTTCGCCCCATGATGAAGCAGCGTTATGGGCGCATCATCTCCATTTCCTCGGTGGTGGGGACAACGGGGAACGCGGGCCAGGCCAACTATGCTGCCTCCAAGGGCGGCCTCGAGGCCTTTTCCAAGTCGGTGGCCCTCGAGGTCGGGACCCGGGGAATCACTGTCAATGTGGTGGCTCCGGGCTTTATCGAAACTGACATGACGGCGGGGCTCCCGGAGAGTGTGACCTCCGGAGTTCTTGATCGGATTCCCGTCAGACGGTTCGGAACGGGAGAGGAGATCGCTCACGCGGTCCGCTTTCTCGCCGATCCGGCTGCGGGCTATATTACGGGTGCGGTCATTCCAGTGAATGGCGGACTCGCCATGCCGTAAGACGGCAACGCCCGGGAGATGCTCCCGGGCGAGACATTTTTTTAGGAGGTTCTCTTTCATGGCTATTAATGACCGGGTCAAAAAGATCATTGCAGAGCAGCTGGGTGTGGATGAGGAAGAGGTCCATCCGGAGTCCCATTTCGTTGAGGACCTTGGCGCCGACTCCCTCGACACCGTCGAGCTTGTCATGGCTCTCGAAGAAGAGTTCGGAATCGAGATCCCCGATGAGGATGCCGAGAAGATCTCCACCGTCCAGAATGCGATCGACTACATCAGCGAGCGCGTCTGATGCCCATTCGTCCCCTCAAGGACCGGCGTGTTGTCGTGACTGGGGTGGGGGTTGTCTCCCCCCTGGGGAATACGGCGAAAGACACCTGGGAGGCGGCCGTGGCCGGCCGATCTGGGGTCTCAGCCATCACCCGCTTCGATCCGTCTGACCTTCCCGTCCGTATCGGGGGGGAGGTGAAGGGATTCGATCCGGCCCAGTGGATCGACAAAAAAGAAATCAAGAAAATGGATACCTTCATCCATTATGCCGTGGCGGCGGCCCAGATGGCAGCCGACGATGCGGGCCTTGAGATCGGGGACGAAAACCGGGAGCGCATCGGAGTCTATGTCGGATCCGGAATAGGCGGTATCGGAGGGATCGAGTATTACCACAGTCAGCTCGTGGAGGGAGGGCCCCGCAAGGTGTCTCCCTTTTTTATTCCCATGGTGCTGATCAATCTGGCCTCAGGCCAGATTGCGATCCGGATGGGGCTGGAGGGACCGAACTCCTGCGCCGTCACCGCCTGTGCCACCGGTGTTCATTGCATCGGGGATGCCTATCACATGGTCCGGCGAGGAGATGCGGACGTCATGCTCGCCGGCGGAGCGGAGTCGGCCTTTACACCCCTGACCGTCTCGGGATTTGCGGCCGCCCGCGCCCTCTCCTCAAGAAACGACGATCCCGCCAGGGCCTCCCGGCCCTTTGACCGCGACCGGGACGGATTTGTTCTGGGAGAGGGGGCCGGTGTTGTTGTCCTTGAGACCCTCGAAGGGGCTAGGGCCCGGAACGCCACCATCTATGGGGAGGTTCTGGGGTATGGCCTGACAGGGGATGCCTACCATATTACTGCGCCTCCTGACGATGCCTCCGGCGCCGTTCGTTGCATGCGGATGGCCCTATCCAACGCCGGACTCGCCCCGGATGAGATCGAGCATGTCAGTGCCCATGCGACCTCGACCTTTGCCGACAAACTGGAGACAAAGGCTCTTCGGACTGTCTTTGGCGCCCATGCCGACAAGATTCCCGTGACGGCTCTCAAGTCGATGATGGGCCACCTTCTGGGGGCCGCAGGGGGTGTGGAGACCGCGATGGCCTTCATGAGCCTCCGCCACGGGATGATCCTACCCACCATCAATGTCGATAATCCGGATCCGGAATGCGATCTTGACTATGTGACGGAGGGCGCGCGGCGACGTCCGGTCCGGACAATTCTCAAGAACTCCTTCGGCTTCGGCGGGACAAATGCCTCCCTTGTCATTGCCCGAGTCGACTGAAGAAACCACTCCTCTCACCATAAAAGGGGCTTCGATGCTTCCCCGCTCCCAGTGGATGCAAAATCTCCCTGTTCTCGAAGAGCGCCTGGGTTATCGCTTCTCCTCCCTGGAGCGCCTCGAGGAGGCGACGATCCACAAGTCTTTTACCAACGAGACGAAAAAGGGCGGAGTCCGTCGGGACAATGAACGGCTCGAGTTTCTGGGAGATACGGTGTTGGGCCTTGTGGTGGCCGAATACCTCATGCGTCTCTGGCCCGACTCTCCTGAGGGGGTGCTCTCAAAACTCAAGGGACGAATTGTCTCAGAACCCTCACTGGCCCAAATTGCCCGGAATATCGGACTTGGCCGCTACCTCCTGATCGGCCGTGGGGAGGAGATGACCCAAGGCCGGGAGAAGAACTCCATCCTCTCCGATGCCCTGGAAGCCGTCATTGCCGCCATCTACCAGGATGGTGGACTCGATGCGGCCCGTCAATTCATTCTCCGGGAGTTCCGCGAGCTCTTTGAAAGCGTCTCCCGGGGCGAGTCGGTGGCCGACTACAAGACCCAGCTTCAAGAATACTGTCAACGCGAACTTGAGACACTTCCCCAATATGTGATTACGGGCCAGTCGGGACCCGACCATCAGAAGGTCTTTGAGGTGGCGGTTCGGATTCGCGACAAGAATTGGGGCGAAGGCCAAGGTCATTCGAAGAAGGAGGCGGAGCAGAAGGCAGCCAAATCCGCCCTTGAACGAATTGCCCGAACAACCACCGACCTTCCGGCTCCCGTCGGTGCAACTTCGTCAAGGCTTCACTGAGACCAAGCCTTCAAAGGGGAGACGAAATACCCATCTTCTGTATCGGGGTGGACGAATCCTTGCTCTAAAAGACAGGTAAAGGCAATGGTAATGGGATAAAACGAATAAAAAGGGCGCCTTTAGGCGCCTTTTTTATTGCTTCGATGAGGAGATCTGTTACATCCAGCCGAAGGCGACCTGCAGGGCCAGAATGTGGTTGGGTTCAAGTCCCGGGATGGGGCTCGCCTCCTCGGTGTAGTAAGAGGCATTGAGTCGTGCCGCCCAGAGATCGATCCCTGCGCCCACCGTGGGGTAGCCTTCGTAGACTCCGGCCGAGAGGGTCAGAATGTAGGGAAACTTGTATTGCACACCGAAGCGGGTGTGGAGCCAGAGGGAGTCTCCGGTGTAGTAGAGGTAGTTGGTGATGTCGACATAGTCGATGTCGGCGATCAGCTGCCCAAAGCCAATATCGGGATCGATGCCGATACCGGTGTTGATGATCTGAGGGAGGGATCCGGCACTTCCAAAGCTTGCCGTTCCCACATTAAGAATCGAGGCGCCGATGGTGGGGTTGAGGGGGGCGTCAAAGTGGTAGATCGCGCCGAGGTTGCCCACGATGCCGAACCCGTTGGCAAGATTGCTTGTCAGAGTGCTGGAAAAGCTTGAGACCTGGGTGACGGAAAGGGCCGGCAGATTGAAAAAGTACTGTTCGAGCCCCATGATGGTTCCGCCGATCTGGAGGTGGTGGTTGAAGAATCCCATGGCCCCGCTGACGACGATGCCGGTGTCGGACAGGGCGGCTGCGGACGCCAGGTTGTTGGTTGTGGGCGTGGCATTGGCGACGGCCGCCATCTGGTTGTTGGAGAGGATCCCGATGGAAAAGTCGTGGGTGGTGTAGTTGGACCAATCCCCCACCCGGGCATACATGGTTTGGCCTGCGACGTTGTTGAAGGCGTTGATGTAGCCGGAGGTGTTGCCCGATCCCAGACCCTGGACGCTGTTGTAAAGGTTGGGGTAGAGGGTGGGGTAGGAGACTTCGCCGGAGATGTTGAGAATGGCAAAGGTCGTGTCCTGAATGTTGTCGAGACCGGCCGGGTTATAAAAGGGGGCATTTTCGTCATTGGCCACGGCGGTGAAGGCGCCTCCCATACCCTCGACGGCGACTCCCTGGTAGAGCATGGGAAACTGCTCGAAGAGCGCCGTTCCGGCGACTCCGGAGGGGCCGGCCAGAGCGGGGCGGGCAAGACAAGAAAGGATCATCATGACTCCGAAGAGCGCTCCTGCTAGCGGGATTCTGAAATGGTGCATGGTCGTTTTTTTCATCATCAATGATCCTTCAATCTGGTTTGGTTCGGGGTTAAAGCGTCGCCAAAAGATCAGTCAGAGCCGCAGACGAAAAAGAGATGCTTCCTGGGGCCGTTGTGGATTGACTCGAGGGAGCGCAATTGGATCCGCTGGTTGTTGCATAGCAGTTGAGGCTGTTCAGGAATTGGTTGATGGGCCCCACGATATTGGAGTTGCTCGAGGTTCCGAAGGAGGTGAGAAAATAGGGAATGACATTTACAATATTGGCATTGTTGATGGTGATGGAGGGTGTTCCGGCGCCGGAGACCGACGAAAGGCTGTCGAGGATAGCCCCCATGTTTGACAGTTGGGTAGAGGCGATTGTTTGACTTGTGATGCCTGAAAGACCCGTCGTACACCCGGTCAATCCCGCGCCGTCTTTTGTGCAGACTTCCCATGAGCCATTATTGTAGACAATTCCTGTGTCATATTGCGCCGCCGCCAGGATGTAGAGCATGTCGGCCACGATGATGGTGGAGGAGTCGGGACAGTTGTCGGCGACGGAGGTCGGTCCGGTGCAGGGGGTGTTGGCCAGAATCTGCACGGCGGTGGCCAGGTTGTCGAGATAGGTCTGGGTGCAGGTATTGTTGCTGATGCAGGGAACGGCCTGAAAGACGGCCTGGATGATCGCCGTGGTGGATGTGCTGGACCCCCGTTCACGAGATTGAGGACGCTCGAGAGGATCTGGGAGACGGTGGCACCCCCTCCGCTGGCTCCGGTAACGGAGGTTGCTCCAGTGACTGAGGCGCCGGCGCTTGAGTTTCCCATCGCCATGTAGGCATTGGCCAGGGTGTTGGCAAGATCCGAATTCTGGCAATTGTTGTTCGGGCAAAAGGGAGAGAGCACCGCAATCGCCCCGGAATAGTTGCCGTTGGCGATGTCGATGCCGGCGATCTGGTTGGCGGCGGTGGCCGACGAAGCAGATCCCGAGCCGTTTCCGAACAAGCTTCCATTTCCTCCGCAGGAGGCGAGGGAAAGACCCGCTCCCAGAATGAGAGCCGAGAATGTCACCGTTTTGAGGCGGAGAAAAAAGCCATGCATGGAGTCGGTCCTTTGCGCGATGGGTGGGAAGAATGTCCTTGTTGACAAGCCCTTCGATGGGCTATGATCGTGAGGACAATCCTGTTCTCTGAAGTCGGTTGCTCCTTCCTCGGGATCCATCAGGTCATGTTGAATCTCTCATCGGAAGAAGATGTCGGAAAGATTAGTGGAAATGTGCTTTTTATAGGCAAATGATAATCTTTTAAAAAACATTAGCATTTTACCAGAACGTGTCAGGAATTCAAGTCAAGGGGAGGTCAGAACGTGGGAGATCAGGGGGGCGAGGGCGCTTATGCCCAGGCAGGAGTCTCGATCGATCGTGGAAATCGATGGGTTGAGGCCATCAAGCCGCTCGCCAGGATGACGGATCGCTCGGGCATCGTTTCGGGTATCGGAGGGTTTGGAGGGGTTTTTCGTCCGGATTTCGCCCGCTACAGTGATCCGGTTCTGGTCTCTGGTACCGACGGGGTGGGAACCAAGCTCCTTGTGGCCCGATGGGCGAAGAAATTTGATGGGCTGGGAATTGATCTTGTCGCCATGTGCGCAAACGATATCGCGGTGATGGGGGCCGATCCCCTCTTTTTTCTTGACTATTTTGCCACGGGCCGGCTGGAGATCGAGGAATCCCTCCCCGTGATGGAAGGCTTGGTCAAGGGGTGCCAGGAGGCCAACATGGCCCTTCTCGGGGGCGAGACAGCTGAGATGCCCGGGCTTTATGCTCCGGGGGATTTCGATCTGGCGGGATTTTGTGTCGGCATTGCCGATCGAGAAAAAATTATTGACGGAAAAACCATTCGCCCGGGCGATGCAGTCTATGGCATCGCCTCTTCGGGGATTCACTCCAACGGGTTTTCCTTGGCCCGTCGGGTTCTCCTTGAAGGAGAAAAGGTGGCCCCCCAGTCCCCCGTTCCCTTCGAACCGGAAACGACCTGGGGGGATCTTCTCGTCACGCCGACCCGAATCTATGTCTCTCTCATGGCGGGAATACGAGAAGTTCTCTCTGTGGGGGCCTTTGTCCACATCACCGGAGGAGGCCTGACCGAGAATATCCCCCGGATCCTTCCGGAAGGAACATCAGTGCGTGTAAGGACCGGGTCGTGGCCCGTTCCCCCGATCTTCTCCTATATTCAGGAGAAGGGATCGATCGATCTTGAGGAAATGCTTCGCGTCTTCAATATGGGGGTGGGCCTCGTGGTGATTGTTCCGGGACGGGAAGAGACGGCCTTGACCTCCTATCTTGCGTCACAGAATGAGCGGTATTGGAAGATCGGAGAGGTCGTTGCCGGAGGGGGTGAGGTGATCTATGCCGGATGAGTCAAGGCTTCGCCTTGCGATCTTTGCCTCTGGAAGGGGGTCGAATGCCCTGTCAATCATTCGGGCCTCAAAGGAGGGGCGGCTTCCTCGAGTTGAGCCGGTGATTGTCGTCTGCGATAAGGCGGGGGCTCCCGTGGTGGCCCGCTCCCAGGAAGAGGGGGTTCCTGTCGTTGAAGTCCTCCCTCGGGACTTTTCTTCGAAGGAAGAGTATGAGCGGGCTATCCTTGAGGCTCTTCGGGAGAAATCTGTCGATGCAGTGGCGCTTGCCGGCTACATGCGTCTCGTCGGACCGGTGCTGATCGGAGCCTTTCCCGATCGGATCCTCAATATCCATCCCTCCCTTTTGCCCTCGTTTCCGGGGCTGGCTGCCCAGAAGCAGGCCATCGACTATGGGGTGAAGATCACCGGAGTGACCGTACACTTTGTCGATCTGTTGATGGACCACGGTCCGGTCATCTTGCAGAAGTGTCTTCCGGTACTTCCCGAGGATACCGAAGAGAGCCTGTCCCGAAGGCTGCTTCCCATTGAGCATGAAGCCTATATGGAGTCTCTCGATGCCCTGTCCCGGGGGCGTCTCAGGATTGAAGGACGTCGGGTCCTTTGGCTGCCTGATTGATGTCTGTCCTGCCCTTGTGGTAGTCTTTCTCTCGTCTTTCCCGCCTCACTCGTTTTTTCTTCCGTCTTTTTTGGGGGGTTAGCTCAGTTGGGAGAGCGTCAGGATCGCACCCTGAAGGTCAGGGGTTCAAATCCCCTACCCTCCACC
>DGKK01000071.1 GCA_002387725.1 Nitrospirae bacterium UBA4572 | reverse complement strand
GACGGAGTTTTACGGCGCTTTTGGATAAAATCTGTCCTGACAAGTGGATCCACCGTAGAAAATCACCTTTTTTATTAGTTTAAAGTAAAAAAGTTAATGTAGTCAAAATATTAGATATCTATATTCGAATCTTCTGGTAAGATGGGGGTAAGAAAGGAGGGGGCAAAAAGTTCTGAAATCAACCGGCAGAGTTCTACAATGAAAGAGACAGACATCCTTCCGATTCCAGCTGCTCACGCTTTTCTGATGTTGGGACGGGTCTTTCTCTGATGGGCAGAGGCCTGTATGGAGCGATCCGGATTCATCTCGATCCGGCCCTACCGGACGGGTATCCTCCAATGATACGAGCTGATGAGGGTAAGCAGTCAGGTAGCTCGATTGGCCGTCAGCGCAACGAATGTGAGGGCACAGGTCGATGTCCTTGAGACCGGCTGGATGGCCCATCGCCCCCACCATCCCACAGGCTGAGGATGAGTTTTGGTCTGAGAGCTGTCTCGCCTTCAAGATTCGAATCTCTCTCTCTTTGATGTTTTTTCCAAGAAGGAGCCGGAACAGTCTCTCGACTTTCTTCTCAGAATGAGGACCGTGATGATTGAGCATAAGATCCTCGATGAAAAATCCCGGACCATTGATGCAGGAAAACCCATGGGAGCCAATCATTGCAAATGAGTTGTCCGATCCCTCTGATTCAGGCCCCTTAGAGTCGACAATGTCCCTTCCACTCTCTGAAGATACCTTCTCCGGGCTGACCACGGAAGCAGCGGCCGAGCTCCTTCGGAACGTGGGTCCCAATGCAGTCTCCCTATCCGAACCCTCTCAGATCCATCTCCTCTTACTTAAGTTTTGGGGGCCGATCCCCTGGATGCTGGAAACCGCTTTCTTCCTGGAATATGTTCTTGGGAAAAGGCTTGAGGCGGGGATCATCATTGTTTTGCTCTTCGTGAATGCCCTTCTGGCATTCACCAAGGAGCAGAAGGGACAGGAAGCTCTGGCGCTTCTCAGGAGCCGTCTTGAGATCCGCGCCCGGGTCAAGCGCGACGGCATCTGGCAGGAAATCAATTCCGAAGGTCTGGTCCCGGGAGATCTTGTCCACATCAGAACCGGGGACTTTGTCCCTGCCGACATGGACCTTGTTTCCGGCAACCTCTTGGTCGACCAGTCCTCCCTGACAGGGGAGGCCCTCCCTGTCGAGAAGAATCCGAAAGACGCTCTCTGGTCTGGCTCGCTCGTTCGCAGGGGAGAGGGGAACGGTTTTGTGAGCCGAACGGGTTCCCGGTGTGCGTTTGGCAAGACCGCCAAGCTCGTGCACGATGCCACGACTCGGAGCCATTTCGAGGAGGTTGTTCTCCAGATCGTTCGCTCTCTTCTTGCCTTTGACCTTCTTCTGGCCATCCTTCTCTTTCCTCTGGCTCTTCATGAGGGGAGCTCTCCGGCCAGTCTTATCCCTTTTGTCCTCATCCTACTTGTGTCGGCCATTCCTGTCGCACTTCCCCCGACCTTTACCCTCGCCAACTCCCTCTCTGCTGAAGTTCTTTCCAGAAAGGGTGTCCTTGTGACACGTCTTTCCGCCATTTCAGATGCGGCGGTCATGGAAGACCTTCTGTGCGACAAGACGGGGACCTTGACGGAAAACCGGCTGACGCTCCAGGAGCTCCGCCCCTCTCCCGGAGTCTCTGAAAAAGACCTTCTGGAGGCCGCCATGGCGGCCTCAGATGTCTCGGCACAAGATCCTCTTGAGATGGCCATTTTTGATGAGGCAAAAAAGAGAGGGGTCATGTCATCAGGACAGGAGAGAAGAGTCTCCCTGGTTCCCTTCGATCCTGCCACCAAGCGGACAGAAGCTGTCGTTGAGTCGGATCGGGGGGCAAGGTACCGGATCGTCAAGGGTGCTCCGGGCATTATGGCGATGGCGGGAGTTCCCGAAAAGGATCTGGAGGGACTCGATCTGTCCGGACAACGAACGATTGCCGTGGCAAAGGGAGATCTGTTGCCCGAGGCACCGCTAAAGATGCTCGGACTCCTCTCCTTTTCGGATCCACTCCGAGAGGAGAGTCCTGCAGTCATTCAAACCCTTAGGAATCTTGGCATCAGGATTCGTCTGGCCACCGGCGATACGCCGGAGGGGGCCGTCGACGTGGCCAAGAGCCTGGATCTTGCCCTGCCGCCCTGTTCGGCAACGGCGATCGCAGACGGTCATGTCATGGATTGTGAGGTGTTTGCCGGCGTCATGCCGGAAGACAAGTTTCATCTCGTGGGGGTCTTGCAGAAGATGGGACGAATTGTCGGAATGACCGGAGATGGCGTCAACGATGCTCCGGCTCTGAAACAGGCCGAGGTGGGGATTGCCGTGGCCAAGTCCAGCGACATCGCCCGGGCGGCGGCGAGCATGATCCTTGTGGCCCCTGGGCTCGGAGGGCTGGCAGAGGCGCTGGAGGAAGGCCGCAAGGTTTACCACAGAATCCAGAACTATGTCCTAAACAAGATCGTCAAGACCCTCGAGGTCGCCCTCTTTCTGACGGGGGGGCTTCTCCTGTTCCACACCTATGTTGTCGACTCCCGCATGATCCTGCTTCTCATTTTTACGAACGACTTCGTGACCATGTCCCTGGCGAGCGACCATGTCCGGTTTTCCGTTCACCCGAATCGCTGGAACATCCGTCGGCTTATGGCCATGGCCATTCTGATTGCCTTTCTTTGGTTGACACTGACACTCTCTGTCTTTTATGCCGGTCGTGCCTGGCTCCACCTCTCTCCTGGGGCCTGTCAGACTCTGGCATTTTTCACGCTGGTCCTGACCGGTCTCGGCAATGTTCTGGTCATCCGGGAACGGGGCCCGCTCTGGATGACAAAGCCCTCCCGCGCATTATCCCTCGCGATTTTCGGGGACTTGTTTGTCGTGGCTGTCTTGGCAGGAACAAATCTTCTGCTGACCCCGCTTCCGCTTTCGGTGCTGCTGGGTGACATTTTTCTTGTCGGAACGACGACCCTTCTGGTCGATCGGGTCAAGGGAGCTTTCCTGAAGCCTTGAGTTCCATGGGGAAGAAGTGACTGGCGAGTGAATGTATGCCTTTATGGAACAACTGTTGCGTGACTGGTGCCGGAGACCGGGATCGAAGCGTTATGACCTTCCGGTCGAGGGATTTTAAGTCCG
>DGKK01000062.1 GCA_002387725.1 Nitrospirae bacterium UBA4572 | reverse complement strand
GTTAGAATGGGTCGTCCGAAATGTGATGGTGATCACAAGAGTGTGTTTCCCCGACAATCCGGAGCCATGAACGATGGAATTGCTCACTCCTCTCAAGCCGATGTCGCGGGCCCTGGCGACACTGAATCGGCTGGTGGCCTCCCTCCCCGATGAAGAGACACTTTACGATGAAATCGGACGGATTGCCGTCGAGGAGTGCGGTCTTAGCCACGCCATGGTGGGCATACCCGACGAAGAGGGATGGATCCATGTCAGATCGGCCCATGGAAAAAATCGTGAGGCATTCTCTCGTGCCAGGATCTCTGTCAGGGGGGACCTTCCGGAAGGGAAGGGGATGATTGGCCGGGCCTACCGTGCCTCGAGCCCCATTGTGGAAAATCGGCTTCTCGACCTTCCTGAAATGCAGATCTGGCGCTCCGTCCTCGAAGAAATGGGGACAGGATCGTCGGCGGTCTTTCCCTTCTATCGGGGAGGAAGTGTCCACGGAATCCTCTCCGTGCATGACGACTCCCGGGATTTCTTCACCTCCGATCTCGTCGATATTCTGAAAAGCATGGCCGCTTCTCTCTCCTTCGCCCTCGACAACATCGACAGGAAAAAGTCCCAGACTCTCCACGAAGAAGTTCTTCTGACGATCAAGAACTATTATCGGGCCATGGGCGAGGTCAACGAATTTCTGATCGGGATTCCACCCCCCCAGGAGCTCTTTCAGAAGGTCTGTGACACCCTCTACGCCCGAGGGGATCCGAAGGGCGCCGTCATTGGCCTTCTCGACTCGAAGGCGGCCACGATCGTCTGGAGCGCTTTTGCGGGCCTTCCTTCGGATTGGGTCGCGTCTCTCGAGCTTTCGGTCGGTCCGGATGAGGCAGGGACAGAGTCCCTGGCAGGAGAGGTGCTGCGAACCTCGAAGCCACGGCTGGTGAATGATTGTCTTCGCCATCCCTTGCCCCAGTCGCTCCGGAGCAAGCTCGAGGAGCAGAGCATCCGCTCCGCAGCAGCCTACCCTCTCTTCCGGGCAGGGAAGCCCACAGGCGTCCTGATCGCCTTTTCCCAGTACTCGGGATTCTTCGGCGAGGAGATGGAGCGCCTCCTCGCCGAGATGAGCCAAAATATATCCTTTGCTCTCGATAACTACGATCGAAAGATTGACCAGCAAAAAAACGAGCGCACGATCCTGACCCTCAAGAACTACTACCGGGCCCTGTCAAAGATCAACCGGATCGTGGCCAATGTGACGCCGCCCCACGAGCTTTTCTCCAGGACCAGCGAAATTCTCCACGAAAGCGAGCAAACAAGCATCGTGGGTATTGCCGAGCTTGATCGGGAGACAGGGCTTCTTCTCTGGAAGCACTTCGCAGGACCCGAATCAACATGGGTCGGGAGCCTGCGTCTGCCTGTTCAGCCGGTTCCCGGGAAAGGTGCCCCTGGCAGCCCCCTTCTGATGTCCTTTCACCAGGGACACCCTCTGGTCGTCAACGAATCCATGGAGACGACATCCGACAGCTTCCTCCGTTTGCTCTCCACAAAACACGGGATCCGCTCGGCCGCCCTTTTTCCGGTTTTCCGGGGAGGCGCCTTTTATGGTGTCGTGGCCGTGGTGTCTCGACAGTCGGGTTTTTTCAACCCGGAGCTCTCCAATCTCCTTGATGAAGTCTCCCGAAACCTCTCCTTTGCCCTCGACAACTATGACCGGGAGCAGGAGCGGCGCTCCCAGGAGGAACGGGCTTTATTTCTCTCTCTCCACGACCCGCTGACAGGCCTTCCCAATCGCCGCCTTTTCTATGACCGCCTCGATTATGCAAGAAAGACTGCCGTTCGTCACGGGACGGCCTTTGCCGTGGCACTTTTGGACTTGGACGGCTTCAAGGAGGTCAACGATCGTTGGGGGCACAAGGCCGGGGACCACGTCTTGACTGCGGTCTCCTCTCTGCTTTCCACGCTGCTTCGGGAGTCTGACACTGTCGCCCGTCTTGGCGGTGACGAATTCGGGATCATTTTGACCGGTCTTTCGTCAGGAGACACCACTGATCCCTCCTCTCCCATGATCAAGCCCGGCCTCGATACCACGCTGGACCGGATTCTTGAAGGGATCCGGGGCATCCGGGAAGTTGACGGATTCCCCGTGGCAATTACGGGATGTCTGGGGGTGACGATTTTTCCTTCCGACCCCTCCGAGGTCGACCAGCTTGTCATGAATGCTGACAGGTCGATGTATGCGGTGAAAAAGGCCGGAAAGAACGGCTGGAAAATCTTTTCTCCCCCGGTTTCCTCCCCTGATCCCCAATTCGTTCTCCGGAAGAGAAAAAGGCTTAAATAGTTTCTGGAAAAGCCTTTCTCTCTAGATTTTGTGTTTTTGATGGAGTTGTTCGATGGACGAGTACCAGGGGTTTGCCTAGATGAGTCAAAATCTTGGAGAGATCGCATCTTTCCGGATGCTCTTTGGCGCTTCCCTGTTACTTATGACGAATGGCTCTTGGTGAGAATCTTAACAATCCGAAAGTCATGTTCTGGAGTGCAGGTGGGGGGGAGACGGGGAAGATCCATCGAGAAATGAGAACAATTGACGGAAAGCACTGTTCGGCTTAATTTTCTTGTGAAAATGGTTCTTTCAAGGAAGATGAGAAATAGGAGAGATAAGGATGGTGGAGCTGACGGGGGTCGAACCCGTGACCTCAAGACTGCCAGTCTTGCGCGCTCCCAACTGCGCCACAGCCCCACATGAGGAAGGATCCCGGTTGCCCGGTCAGAGAATCCTAACAAAAGATTCCGATCAGTTCAAGGGGAGGACTGCATTTGCCGGAATATTTTTTGGGTTTTCGGGAATTGTCTGTTCCGTCATGGCTTTCATGACCCGGTCAGAAGACAGGGCGGTCGATCTTTTCTGTGTTGACACCGGAGAGTCGCCGCGATACTATTGATTCAATCGACCCGGTGGAGTGATTTGAGACGATTGCAACCACCTTAAAAAAAAGTGCTAAAAGTCCAGGATGCGAGACGATCTCGATGAACCCTGTGCTTATTAGGCACCGGGTTTTTTTTTGCCTTCAAACTATGGAGGATTTTGATGGCCAAGAGCCACTACCTGTTTACCTCGGAGTCCGTCACCGAAGGACACCCCGACAAGATGTGCGATCAGATCTCCGACGGCATTCTCGATGCGATCCTCGCCCAAGATCCCATGGCGCGTGTGGCCTGTGAGTCTCTCACGACAACCGGTCTTGTCATGCTGGCCGGTGAGATTACGGCCCGCCACAATGTCATGTATGACGAGGTGGCTCGGGAGGTTGTCAAGGATATTGGATATACCGATTCAGAAACCGGTTTCGACTACAAGACCTGTGCGGTCCTGACGACTCTTCATTCCCAGTCTCCCGACATTTCCATGGGGGTCGATACCGGAGGAGCCGGTGATCAGGGACTCATGTTCGGAATGGCCGTGAATGAGACCGAAGAGCTGATGCCCATGCCGATCCTGCTGGCCCATCGCCTGACCCGTCAGCTGGCCCACCTCAGAAAGTCAGGGGTTCTTCCTTATCTGCGGCCCGATGGCAAGGCCCAGGTCACCCTCGAATACGACGAGAACGGACCGGTGGCCGTGGATACGATCGTCGTCTCCACCCAGCATGCCCCCGATGTGACCCAGGAGCAGATCTATTCAGATGTCATCGAGAAGGTCGTGCGCCCTGTCCTTCCCGAATCCCTGATCTCAAGCCGTCCCGTGACATTCCACATCAACCCCACCGGGCGCTTTGTCACCGGAGGACCCCACGGGGATGCCGGGCTTACCGGTCGAAAAATCATCGTGGACACTTATGGAGGGGCCGGGCGCCATGGTGGCGGGGCTTTTTCCGGAAAGGATCCCACGAAGGTGGATCGCTCGGCCTGCTACATGGCCCGCTACGTGGCAAAGAACATCGTGGGGGCAGGACTTGCAAAGCGCTGTGAAGTTCAGCTGGCTTACGCCATCGGCGTGGCCGAGCCCGTGTCGGTTCACGTGAACTCCTATCAGACCTCTCCCGTCTCGGATCGCCTGATCGAGAAGGTCGTGCGGGAGCTCTTTCCGCTGACGCCGAAGGGAATCATCGACCACCTGAAGCTCCGGCGGCCGATTTACCGGAAGACGGCCTCCTATGGCCACTTCGGACGCAATGAGGAAGACTTTACCTGGGAGCGCCTCGATATGGCCGAGAGCCTCCGGAAAGAGACAGAGCGCTTGGCCTAAAGCCGATGCCTTATAATCATAGACGAATCCTAAACGGGAGTTGCGAATGAAGCATGATATCAAGGACAAGAAACTGGCAGACATGGGGGCCCGCCGCATCGAATGGGCAGGACGGGATATGCCGGTTCTGGCCAATATTGCCAAGGATTTTGCCAAGACGAAACCGCTCAAGGGCGTCAAGGTGGCGGCCTGCCTCCATGTGACCAGCGAGACGGCCAACCTCATGAAAACCCTCAAGGCCGGAGGGGCCGATGTCATGCTCTGCGCCTCGAACCCCCTGTCGACCCAGGATGACGTTGCCGCCTCCCTCGTGGTCAATGATGGGATTCCCGTCTTTGCCATCAAGGGCGAGGACCATGATACCTACTACAGCCATATCCGGGCGGTGCTTGAAGCCAAGCCCCAGATCACCATGGATGACGGAGCCGATTTGGTGTCGATGCTCCACTCTGATCTCAAGTCACTTCTTCCCCATGTCATCGGCGGCACGGAAGAGACCACGACCGGCGTCATTCGCCTCAAGGCCATGGCCCAGAAAAAGATCCTGGCCTACCCCATCGTGGCGGTGAACGACTCTGAAACCAAGCACCTCTTCGATAACCGATACGGGACCGGCCAGTCGACGANNGCTGGTGCGGACGCGGTATCGCCCGCCGCGCCTCCGGCATGGGAGCCAAGGTGGTCGTGACCGAGATCGATCCCATCAAGGGTCTCGAGGCGGCCATGGACGGCTATGCCGTCATGCCGATTAAAGAAGCCGCCAAGGTGGGGGACTTCTTCATCACCGTGACCGGGGACATCAATGTCATCGCCAAGGAGTCCTTCAAGGTCATGAAGGACGGAGCGATTGTCTGCAACTCGGGCCATTTCAATGCCGAGATCGACATCCCGGCCCTGGAGAAGCTCTCATCGAAGAAGACGGTGCTGCGCGATTTCGTCGAGGAATATGTCATGAAGGACGGCCGAAGGATCATGCTTCTGGGAGAGGGTCGACTGATCAACCTTGCCTCGGCCGAAGGACATCCGGCCCAGGTCATGGACATGAGCTTTGCCAACCAGGCCCTTGGTGCCGAATACATCATCAAGCATGCCAAGAAACTTCCCAAGGACGTCATCACAATTCCCCGCGAAGTGGATCGTGAGATTGCCAGCCGCAAGCTTACCGCCCTTGGCATTTCCATCGACACCCTGACGCCCGAGCAGGAAAAGTACCTGGCGTCGTGGGAAATGGGGACCTAGAGCCATGGAGGTCAGGATTAACGGAAAACCGGAGACGGTTGCCGACAAGAGTACCGTTGGCTCGGTCCTCGCCGCCCGGGAGCTCGATCCGGCTCTTGTGTCGGTTGAGCACAATGGAAATATCCTTGAGCGCTCCCAGCTTGATTCAGCTGTCCTTTCGGAAGGCGACGAGCTCGAGATCCTCTTTTTCATGGGAGGAGGGCAGGCCTGAGTTAAGGCCTTTTCCTCCTTCGGAGGAGCCATGTCACCAAACAGCAAGACGGCATCGGGGAGGATCTCTTCTCCCCTGATTGCCCTTATCGGAAAGACCCCACTGGTTCCGCTTTCCGGCATCAGCTTCGATCTTGGCCGAACGATCCTTGTAAAGCTCGAGTCCAAGAATCTGGGCGGGAGCATCAAGGATAGACCGGCCCTTTTCATGATCGAGGATGCTCGGGCACGCGGGCTTCTTGCGCCCCGAGCTCCCATTGTGGAGGCCACAAGTGGCAACATGGGGATCGGACTGGCCCAGATCGGAGTTCTTGCCCACCATCCGGTCACGATTGTCATGCCGGAAGGGATGAGCCAGGAGCGAGTTTCCCACCTTCGTGCCCTGGGAGCCACAGTGGAGTTGACTCCTGCCGCCGGGGGCATGAGTGCGGCCATAAGGCGCGCCGAGGAGATCGTCTCCTCCATTCACGGAGCCTTCATGCCCCGACAGTTCGACAATCCTGCCAACCCTGACTCCCATTACCGCACCACCGGACCTGAAATTGTCGAGTCACTGGGCGGAGTCCCCGATGGCTTTGTGTCCGGCGTAGGAACGGGCGGCACCATTTCCGGAGTGGGCCGTTTCCTCCGGGAGAAGTCCCCGGAGATTCCTGTCTGGGCGGTGGAGCCGGAAAGCTCTCCGGTTCTCTCCGGCGGGGCCCCCGGTCCCCATCGGATCCAGGGAATTGGAGCCGGGTTCGTGCCGAAGATCCTGGACAGGAAGGTGATCAGTCGAGTCTTTACCGTCACGGATATTCAAGCGATTGAGACGGCGCGCCGTCTCGCAAAGGAAGAGGGAATCATGGCGGGGATTTCCTCCGGGGCCAATGTCTTTGCCGCGATTGCCCTGGCCCGGACCCTCCCCGAGGGTTCTAGGGTTGTCACGGTCGTCTGCGACAGCTTCGAACGGTACTTTTCCATCGAAAAATATTTGCAGGTATAGCTTTTTGCCAGGAAGGGAAAAGAGATGGATATGACTGAGGAACAGATCGAGCGCTATTCTCGACACATCCTCCTGCCTGAAGTGGGAGGAAAGGGGCAGAAGGCTCTCTTGTCCTCACGGGTCCTGATCATCGGAGCTGGAGGACTGGGAAGTCCGGCGGCCCTCTACCTTGCCGCCGCGGGTGTCGGTACGATCGGACTTGTGGACATGGATGTGGTCGATCTTTCAAACCTTCAGCGCCAGATCCTTCATGGAACCCCGGATGTGGACCGACCCAAGGTTCTCTCCGGACAGGAGAAAATTGAAGCCCTCAACCCCGACGTCAAGGTGATGACCTACCCATTTGCCCTGACGGCGGCCAATGCCCGCGAGGTTGTCTCGGGATACGATGTCATTCTCGACGGAACGGACAACTTTCCGGCGAAATTTCTGATCAACGACCTGGCCGTTCTTTCCGGCGTTCCCCTCGTTCACGGGGGCATTCTGCGGTTCGTCGGCCAGGTTCTTACCATCCGGCCCGGAGAGTCGGCCTGTTACCGCTGCCTCTTCCGGGAGCCTCCCCCCGCCGGAGCCGTTCCTTCCTGTTCCGAAGCGGGTGTCCTCGGCGTCATCGCCGGCGTCATCGGAACCATTCAGGCGACCGAAGTCCTGAAGCTTCTTCTCGGCAAGGGAGATCTTCTGACAAATCGCCTTCTGACCTATGATGCCCTGACGGTTGCCTTCCGGAACGTGGCCGTCCGCAAGAACCCCAAGTGCCCCGTCTGCGGGGATCATCCTGTGATTACGGAGTTGATCGACTATGAACAGACCGTCTGCACCACACCGGGAGTCTGATGCGGCCCGCGGAGAGACTGTGGCAAACCCCTCCGCAGGGTCGAAGATAAAGGGTCTCAAATGTCGCGAGTGCGGCCGTCTCTACCCGGCCGTGGCGATGCATATCTGTGAATTTTGTTTTGGGCCTCTCGAAGTCGACTATGACTACGAGGCGATCGCCGGTCGCCTTTCCCGCCGATCGATCGAGGAAGGACCCAAATCCCTCTGGCGGTACCACGAGCTTCTTCCTGTGACGGGAGCTCCCACGGTGGGCCTCCATGCCGGCATGACCCCGCTGGTTCACGCGAAGCGGCTGGGCAAGGTTCTGGGCCTCGACAACCTCTACCTGAAGAATGACACGGTGAACCATCCGACCCTGTCGTTCAAGGACAGGGTGGTGGCTGTGGCCATGACACGGGCGCGGGAGCTGGGCTTCGATACCGTTGCCTGCGCCTCGACCGGGAACCTGGCGAACTCTGTCTCGGCCCATGCGGCCAGCGTCGGGATGAAGTGTTTTGTCTTCATTCCCCACGACCTCGAAGCCGGAAAGATCCTGGGCAACCTGATCTACCATCCTACCGTGGTGGCCGTTCGGGGAAACTATGACGACGTGAACCGCCTATGCAGCGAAATCGGCGGAGAATATCCCTGGGCCTTTGTGAATATCAACATTCGCCCCTACTATGCCGAGGGTTCCAAATCCCTGGCCTTTGAAACGGCCGAGCAACTGGGCTGGCGTGTTCCGGACCAGGTCGTTGTTCCGATTGCATCGGGATCCCTTCTCACAAAGATCTGGAAGGGCTTTCAGGAGTTCTCGAAGCTGGGCATCGTTCCGGCCAATCCGGCGCTTCGGGTCAACGGAGCCCAGGCGGAAGGCTGTTCCCCCGTTTACCGGGCTTTTGTCTCCGGAAAGAACCACCTCGTTCCGGTGAAGCCCAACACCATTGCCAAGTCTCTGGCCATTGGAAATCCTGCCGATGGCTTCTATTCCCTGGATGTCGTCTTCAAGTCGAAGGGGGCCATTGCGGCTGCCACCGATCCGGAAATTGTCGAGGGGATGAAACTTCTGGCCGAAACCGAAGGGATCTTTGCCGAAACCGCCGGAGGGGTGACCGTGGCCTCCCTAAAAAAGCTCTGTGAAGAGGGGCGGATCGGCCGCTCGGAGCTGACGGTTGCCTACATTACCGGAAATGGACTCAAGACGATGGAGGCCCTTACGGGAGCCCTTCCCGAACCGGTAGCCATCGATGCCTCCCTGAGCTCCTTCCGCAAGAACGTGAACCCGTCGAACTGACCGCATAAACGAAAGGAATCTCCATGTCCGTTGTCGTACGCATTCCGACTCCCCTGAGGAAGCTCACCGGAAACCAGGGCGAGGTTCGGGAGGAAGGGAAGACGGTTCGAGAGATCCTCGACGGACTCGAGAGCCACTATCCCGGCATCCGGGAGCGCCTGACCGACGAGTCGGGAGAGCTTCGCCGCTTTATCAACATCTACCTCAACGAAGAGGATATCCGCTTTGCCGAGGGGCTCGATACGACGGTCAAGGCCGGCGACGAGGTCTCCATCATTCCGGCCATCGCCGGAGGCTCCCGATGACACAGATGCGCCTCCACCTGACCTTTCCCGAGGAGCGGGTGAGGGAGCCCATTGTTTATGAGATCTGCAAGAACTTTCCTGTGGTCGTCAACATTCGTCGGGCCGATATCTCCGATGACAGTGGCTGGATGGAGCTTGAGATGGACGGAGATCTTCCCGACCTCGAGCGCACCGTCGCCTATCTGCGAGATCGCGGGATCGTTGTCGCTCCCATTGAAAAAAGCATCCTCGAGGGATAGGACTCCAAGGAGATTCCCATGGCATTTCGCGAAGATCAGATTCAGCGCTACAGCCGCCACATCATCCTGAAGGAGGTCGGTGGAAAGGGGCAGGAGAAGCTTCTTTCCGCCCGGGTTCTCGTGATCGGGGCCGGAGGGCTCGGGAGCCCGGTGGCCATGTATCTGGCCGCCGCCGGCGTCGGAACCATCGGCCTGATTGACATGGACGTCGTCGATGTCTCGAACCTCCAGCGTCAGATCATGCATTCCCAGGCGACGGTCGGCATCCCCAAGGTCCTCTCGGGGCAAAAGACCCTTACCCGGATGAACCCGGATGTTCGGGTCATTCCGATCCAGGACCGGCTCACGGCAGAAAACGCGATGGAGCTCTTCTCGGACTACGATGTGATTGTCGACGGCTCCGATAATTTTGGAACCCGCTATATCGTGAACGATGCCGCATTCTTTCTGAAGAAGACCCTGGTCTCGGGCTCGATCCTCCGCTTTGAAGGTCAGGTCACCGTCCTCGAAGGCCATACCTCCGCCCCCTGCTACCGGTGCCTCTACCCTGAAGCTCCTCCCCCGGGCCTTGTCCCCTCGTGCTCCGAGGCCGGTGTTCTGGGGGTTCTTGCCGGAACCATCGGAACCCTCCAGGCCGCAGAGGTGGTGAAGAAGGTTCTGGGAGTGGGGGAGCTCCTGACCGGCCGCCTGCTGCTCTATGATGCCCTTTCCATGACCTTCCGCAAGCTCAAGGTTCCCAAGGATCCCCACTGCGCCCTTTGCGGATCCTCCCCCACCATTACGACCGTCTCGGGATCCTCGGAATGGGTCTGTCAGGTGCCGGCCTCCTGATGCGGGACGGGGAGGAGATTCTCCTTCCTCAGGAGATCTTCCGGAAAATCGTCGACCACTGCCGGAGCTTTCGGCCAGAAGAGGCCTGCGGGCTTGTGGNNCGCCGATGCCACGGGACGAGCGGTGGAGGTTCTGCCCGTGACCAACAGCCTCCATTCTCCGGTCCGCTATCAGATGGAAACCCGGGAGCAGTTCGATGCGATGAAGAGGATCCGCCTTGAAGGCTGGTCGCTTTTCGCCATCTTTCATTCCCACCCCCTCTCCGAACCCGTTCCTTCTCCCACCGATATCCGCCAGGCATTCTATCCGGAGGCATACATGATTATCGTCGGTCTCGAAAAGGAGCCGGCGGTGGTCAGGGGATTCGTGGTCGAGGACGGCCGGGCCCGGGAACTTCCCCTTCGGACCGTCTCCGATAAAATCTCCTAGCCGATTCCTTCCCTTCTCGAGGAAGGGGGGCGACCTTCCTCCTGTCCGGCTGAAGTTCCCTCCTTAATTGATTTTTTGCCTTATCTTTCCTATTCTTTGATGGACTGTAGCGACCCTTTGCCCCGGAGATTATATAATATGGCCAAAAAGATCCTGATGATCGAGGATGACCCCGATATTGCCGGCCTGATCCACCACTACCTCAAGATGGAGGGCTTTGAGTGCGAGCATGTCTCCGACGGAACGGCGGGCCTGTCTCTTGCTCGTCGCCTCAAGCCCGATGCCATCCTCCTCGATCTCATGCTTCCCGGCATCGACGGACTGACCGTCAACCGTCTCATCAAGCAGGATCCGGCAATCTCGGCCACTCCGGTGGTGATCGTGACGGCCAAGGGGGAAGAGACCGACCGGGTGGTCGGTCTTGAGATGGGTGCCGACGACTACATCGTCAAACCCTTTCACCCCAAGGAGATGGTCGCCCGGGTCAAGGCGGTCCTCCGCCGCCGGGAAACCCAGCAGCGCCTGACGGAGCGGATGTCGATCGGTCCTGTCACTATCGATATCGGTCGTCATGAGGCCACATTTGAAGGGATTCCGGCACCCCTGACGGCCAAGGAGTTCGACCTTCTGGTCGCTCTCATGCGGGTGGCCGGCCGCGTTCTCGATCGGGAGACCCTTCTCAATACGGTCTGGGGCGACGACTACGAGGGGACGGACCGGACCGTGGATGTCCATATCCGTCGCCTTCGGAAAAAGATGGGGGAGTCGGCCGCCTGGGTCGAGACGGTCAAGCAGATAGGCTATCGCTTTCGGGAAGAGGGGAAGGGCGGTCCATGAGCTTTCGCGCCTTCGTCTTCCTCCTCGGCGGAGGCGCCTTTGTCGCAGGCGGGATCTTCATGCTCCTGGCGGGCCACGGAATGGCCCGCCTGATTCTCTTTGCCGGCCTTTTTCTCTTTCTGTATCTTTTGGTCCGCCTGATCTACCGTATTGTGGCGCGTCAGGCGGGGGCAGCGCTGAAAAATCCCCTGACGATCGCCGCTCAGGGCTTCTTTGACGACCTCTTTGATCCCATGCTTTCGGGTCTTATCAGACTCCTCAAGGAAAAGCACGAGACCTCGGGGCGCCTTGCCGAAGTCGCGAGCCGCTTCGAAGGGGTCTTTGACAATATGGTGGAGGGCGTGGTGGTCACCGCCTCGAACTCCCAGATCCTCATGGTGAATCCGGCCTTCGAACGTATCCTGGCCATTCCGGCAAGCGAGGCGGTGGGAAACCGCCTGGGAATCGTGGTTCGGGAGACGGCGATTCACCAGCTCGTGGAGGAGGTCTTTCGGACCAGGAACCGGGTCATGCGGGAGTTGGGTTATCGCAGTCGCGGAGCCGCCAAGGTCCTGAATGTGGTGGCAACGATTTCGGAGCCCCGGGACGGGTCCGGGAAGAGCTACGGGATCTTTCTCTTTTACGACATGACCACGATTCGGGGGTTGGAGAGAATCCGAAAGGACTTCGTCGCCAATGTCTCCCATGAGATCAGGACCCCTCTGACTTCGATCCGGGGCTATGCCGAGGCGCTGAGCGATGGAGCGCTCGCCGATCCGGAGCTTGCCAAGAGTTTTTTGGGGATCATCTCGACCTCCGCCGATCGCCTTTCCCGGCTTGTCAACGACCTCCTCGAGCTCTCGCGCCTCGAATCGGGGACTGTGGACCTTCGTTTGTCCCCGATCGAGATGGGAGCGCTCGCCGACCGTCTTCGGGAAGAGTTTTTCGACCGGCTCTCCCAAAAGGAGATGCGCCTCGAAGCGGATTTTTCAAGACCCTTCACCTTTATCTCCGATGACTCCCTCCTCCATCTTGTGCTGGTCAATCTTCTTGACAATGCCATCAAGTATTCCTCTCCGGGGTCCTCTGTCCGACTTGGTGCCGCGATGGATGACGAGGGAATCCAGATCGATGTGGAGGATCGAGGGATGGGAATTCCCGAGGAGGAGCTCCCCCGCATCTTTGAAAGATTCTATCGGGTCGACCGCTCACGCAGTCCCGCCGTTCCGGGAACAGGGCTGGGACTTTCGATCGTTCGCCATGTCATGACCCTTCTCTCCGGCCGGGTCACCGTCCGGAGTGCCCTGGGGAAGGGGACCACCGTGTCCCTGCACCTGCCTTCCCGAAGGCTTCCTTCCTCTTCCCTGTAACAGATCTCCCGATGTCTGGCCGTCCTTTTCAAGGGGCTCAAACAAGGATAAAATAGAGAAAGATCCATCCTGTCCGGAAAATCATCCGGACCCATCTTTTCCAAGGAGGTTCCCATGACCACAAAACGTCTCGCCTGGCTTTTGGCCGGAGTTCTCTTCCTGGTCTCCCAGGTTGCACAGCCTGCGACGGCCCGGGCCAACATGATGCACCATGGCCATATGGGTCCCATCGGATTCTATCTGATGAACCAGGATCGCCTTGGTCTCTCTTCCGACCAGACGAAGAAGCTCATGGCCCTCAAGATGGCCTTCATGAAGACGAAGATCATGGAAAAGGCCCGGATTCACGTTCTTCACATGGAGACGATGTCTCTCATGATGCGGCATAATGTTGACGTGAACCAGGTTCAGAAGAACATGGACAAGGTTCTGGCTCACAAGAAGAAAATCATGCGGGCCTTTGTGACGATGGTGGCCGGGGCCCACAAGGTTCTGACGGATGAGCAGTTTGCCAAGGCAAAAAAGCTCTGGCGTGAAATGATGATGATGCACCATGGCATGATGGGGGGAATGATGGGACCTCATCCTCCGTATCACCATCCTGGCATGTGAGGACTTCTTGACCAAAGCGTCAACAACCGGCCGGACCGGGGGAGACCTTCCCCGGTTCGGCCTTCATGTCTCGACCGCCGGAGGCCTCGACCGCATCTTTGCTCGGGGTGAGGCCTTGGCCTGCGGAACGGTCCAGATTTTTTCCCATTCCTCCCGGAGCTGGGAGTTTTCCCTTCCTGATGAGCCTCTTCTCGAGACCTATGCCGGGGCCCGCTCCCGCGCCTCTTTTTCCGATGTTTTTATCCACGCAAGCTATCTGATCAACATGGCCTCGGAAGATCCCGACATCGCCCGAAAGTCCGTGGAGACCCTGGAAAAGGAGCTATCGACCGCCCGTCTGTTGGGGGCGAAGGGCCTCGTTCTCCATCCGGGATCTGCCCGGGGAGGGGATCGTCCCAAGGCCGTTCAAAGAGCCGCGTCCCGCATACGGGAGGTTCTGGACCGGGTTCCCGGAGAGGCTCCTCCCCTTCTGCTAGAAAACACCGCGGGTGCAGGGAGCATGCTGGGGGCGACTCCTGAGGAAATGACGGAGATCTATGTGGCCATCGACCGCCCTGGGCAGACGGGACTCTGTCTGGATTCCTGCCACCTTTTTGCCAGCGGGTTCGACCTCTCGGAGGAGGGGGCCGGGCAGGAGCTCGTCTCCCGATTCTGTGAGGCGGTCCCCGGGGGGCGACCCTCCCTGTGGCACCTCAACGATGCCCTCTATCCCCGGGGGTCGGGCCGGGACCGTCATGCCGGGCTGGGCGAGGGCCATATCGGACTTCCTGCCCTGGAGCATCTCGTTCGGCTCGCGGTGAGATCCGAGACCCCCATTGTCCTGGAAACGCCCAAGGGGGAGGGGGACGAGGAGGACCGCAAGAATATGCGCCGCCTCTTTTCCCTGGCGGGGTTTTCCGTGCATGTGGAGCTTGCCACCGAATGATCGACCCGTTCGAGTTCGTCCTGGGGATCCTGGGGACGATCCAGAGTTTTACCCTGATGGTGGCTCGGGCCTTTCGGTATCTGGTGGTCCATTTCCGGTTCCGCGAGAGCCTTCTGGAGATGGACCGCCTGGGGGTGGGGTCGATCCCCATCGTCTTTTTGGCCAACCTCTTCGCCGGTCTCGACATGGCGCTCCAGTTCAGCGTGGTGATGGCCCCCTACGGGGCGACGAACCTTTTGGGCAAGGTCGTGGCGACCTCGGTGATTCGTGATATGGGTCCGGTTCTGGCCTCTCTGGTGATGAGTGCCCGGGTGACGGCAGGGATCACCTCCGAGCTGGGGATGATGTCCACCACCCAGCAGATTGAGGCCCTTTTGGTCATGGGCGTGGATCCCGTCGACCGTCTGGTGGCTCCCAAGATCCTGGCCGGCATGGTCATGCTCCCGGTCCTTTCGGTCGTGGGGGATTTCCTGGGGGTTCTGGCCGGACTTGCTGTCGCCATGTTCGGAGCCCACGTGGCTGCCCCCCTTTACTGGTCGGGTGTCCGGACAGCTCTGACGCCCCCGAACCTCGTCAATGGAATAGTCAAGCCCTTCGTCTTTGGATTTATCCTGGTCTCGATCGGGTGTTTCTACGGTCTTCGGACGACCGGGGGCGCCCAGGGGGTGGGACGGGCCACGACCAAGGCCGTTGTCTATGCGGCGATCTGGATCCTCATCGCAAATTTCCTCATCAGCAAGCTTTTGATCGATGTCTGGGGGTGGAGCCTGTGATCCGCCTCGAGAACCTTACCGTGGCCTATGGACCCCGGGTCATCCTCGACGGCATCAACCTCGAAATCCCCACGGGAAAGACCATGGTGATCCTGGGAGAGAGCGGGTCGGGCAAGACCACAATCCTCAAATGTGTCCTGGGGACTCTCCACCCCGTGTCGGGGCGGGTTCTGGCCAACGGACAGGATATTTCGACCCTGAAGGAGGACGATCTTCTTCGCTTCCGGCAGCGCATGGGCATGGTCTTCCAGGAGGGCGCCCTCTTCGACTCTCTCACTGTGGGGGAGAATGTGGCCTTCTGGCTCTGGGAGCACACCTGGCTTTCCGATGAGGAGGTCGAGGCCCGCGTCCGGACACTTCTGAGGTTTGTGGGACTCGAAAGTTCCATCGACGCGAAGCCCTCCGACCTGTCGGGCGGGATGCGTCGCCGGGTGGCGATTGCCCGGGCCATGGCCGCTGAGGATCCTGCCTTCATGCTCTACGACGAACCGACCACCGGTCTTGATCCCTTCACATCCAAGTCAATCTGTGACCTGATGCGGCGGGTGCAGAGGGAGTTCACGACGACTAACATCGTCGTCACCCATGATCTGACCGATGCCTATCGTGTGGGCGATCTCTTCACCTTCATCAAGGACGCCAAGGTCATTGCCACGGGAAGCCGCCGGGACATCGAACACTCCGACGATCCCTTCATCAAAACATTCCTCTCCCTCGACTCCTGAAAGGTGTGACAATGAAGCGCAGTACAAACCTTCCTCTTTCCGAGTTTCGCGTGGGGCTCATCGTGGGGGGGAGCTTTCTTGTCGGGGCGATGGTGATCATCGCCTATGGCAAGATCTCGGGAATCTTTTCCCGGCAGGTCGATATGACGGCCCTCTTTCGAAATGTCCAGGGCCTTACCCAGGGGGCTCCCGTTCGCCTCATGGGAATCGACAGCGGGTATGTCTCGGGGGTGGAGTTTGTGCGATTCCAGGGGAAGCGCTACGTCAAGGTCTCCATGCGCCTTTCCCGGGAGAGGTTTCGGGAGCTGTCCGCCGGGACTTCGGCGGAGATCCATACCCAGGGACTCATGGGGGTCAAGTATGTCGAACTCTCTCCGGGCCGAAGCTCCGATGGGCCTCTCAACGCCTCCCTCCCCATCATGGGGAAGGAGTCGAACTCCCTGGGGGCCGTGATGAAGTCCGGCAAGGATGTGGTCCGGAACATGAAGGATCTTTCCCGCTCCCTCACCGAGCTTGCCAACTCGGCCAAGAGCGGGGAGGGAACGGTGGGGCACCTCTTGAAGGACCCCACCCTCTACAACAATGTGAACCAGGCGGCTCTCGACCTCTCCTCCCTGGCCGAGAGGATCGACCATGGCCCGGGAACGGTGTCGAAGCTTCTCTCCTCCGATGAGCTCTATCGCCGCCTCGACCGGACACTGGGGAGTCTCGACGCCGTCCTCTCGGAGGCCAGGAATGGACAGGGGCTGGCCGGCAATCTCCTAGACGACAAAGGAACTGCCCGCTCCTTCAAGGACTCACTGGCCCGCCTCGACGACATCCTGCGTCAGATACAAAGCGGGAAGGGAACGGCCGGCCGCCTCCTCTATGATCCGGCAACGGCCACCCACATCGACAGGATCCTCGGCCGGGTGGACAGTCTGCTCAAGGATATGAAGGAGAATCCCAAGAAGTACTTCACCGTCGAGGTCCATGTCTTTTGAGCGATCATCGCCGGCGATTCCTCCGCATCCTTTGGGGAGCCCTTGTTCTTTATGAGATCTTGAATGTTTTCTTCATTCTTCTCCTTCGACACCTTCCTCCTTCTCCGGAAGGAGGAAGCTTCGAGCTTTTCTCCCTGCTATCTCTCCTTCTTCCTCTTTGGCTGATTCTCTCCTTTCGCGATCTTCTTCCCCGTGTCCGCCTTTTTTCCCAGACATTCTTTCTCTGGTACTTTGCCTTGGGAACCTTCTGGATCGGAGCGGGGCTTGGCGGGATTTTTCATCTTGTCGAAGGCATGTTTTCCGGATCCCCAGGCGGGATCCCGGGAGCGTCCTATTCCGTTCGTGCCGTGGAAGGAGGGGCGCTTCTGACCCTTTTCTTTCTGGTGCTTGCCGTGTCCGCCCGATTTCTTCCTCCCCGACTGATCCGGATCGATCTCGCCTTCGAAGGGCTCGATCCTCGTCTGGAGGGGACGACGATTCTCCATCTTTCCGATCTTCACGTGGGGGCGTGGCAGGGAGAGGGGAGACTCCAGACCATTGCGGACGTCGTGAGAAGAATCTCTCCGGACATTCTGGCCGTGACGGGAGATGTGATCGACCATCGGGAGGACGAGGCTCAAATATTCGAGCGAATCTTTTCCTCCCTTTCGGGAAAGCTCGGGACCGTGGCCGTTTTGGGGAACCACGAATACTGGAGCCTTGAAAAAGAGGCATGTGCCGTGATGCGTCGCCATGGACTTCCTGTCCTGAAAAACGAAAGTCTTCTCCTGGAGAAGGAAAATGGCGGACAGATCCGGGTCGTGGGGGTGGATGACCCGGCGGGAGGGGACTATGCTCCCGACTGCGGTCCCGACCTTGAGAAGGCCTTGGCCGAAATTCGTCCGGGGGAATTTGTCCTGGCCCTCGTTCACCAGCCGACATTGTGGGAAGGAGACCTTTGCCGCGCCGCCCAACTCACGTTGGCCGGCCACACCCACGGAGGGCAGATCGGGGGCCATCCTCCCCTGCCCAGCTTGGCCTCACTTTTCTTTCGCCACCCGGTGGGCCTCTTTTCCTCGACCGATCCCCAATGCCCGGGGCACCGCCTCAACGTCAGTGCGGGACTTGGATACTACGGGATTCCCGTCAGGATCGGGATGCTTCCGGAGATGACCCTTGTGACGCTCTGCTCCAAAGCTGAAGTAGCTGGGAAGGGAAAGAACAAAAAAACAAGGGAAGGAGGGTTCTCCCCTTCAAAAAAAGAAGAAAGTTTTTTATTTTTTAATAATCCTCAATGTTTTAGTCCATTATAAATTTTTTCTCCAAGCCCTTGCGAATCCAAAATGGCTTTTGTATACTGATTCGTGGGCTGAAATGTAAGGGTCCGGGACGGGCCGTTACAGGTCGGCAGTTCCTTCTATCCGTGCCAATTTAAGGAGGGGGTATGGCTTCCAACAAAGAAATTCCGAACGGTACCGCAGCAAAGACGGCGATCATTTCTTCCGTCTTCTGGCTGGCGATGGGAACGACCCTCGGGTTCGTCACCTCGCTGAAACTTTCTTACCCTGATGTTCTCGCGGGAACACCCTACCTGAACTTCGGGCACATTCGGCCGGTCCACGTCCTGACGGTGATCTATGCCTGGATCTCGATGGCCTTTGCCGCCGCCATGTACTACATGACCCCCGTGCTCTGCGGAACAAAGCTTTGGAGCGAACGGCTCGGTGTCATGAACATCTGGCTCTGGAACCTGGGCATCATGGTCGCAGACGTTTCCCTCGACCTCGGTATGAGCTCCGGTCGTGAGTATTCTGACTTTGCCTGGCCGATCGACATCTATGTGATCGCCTTCATCCTCGTTCCCCTCGGCGTGAACGTGTGGATGACCGTCCTGACCCGTACCGTGAAGGGAATCTATCCGACCACCTGGATCATGATGGCCGGTCTTCTGTACCTCGTCACGGTCTACTCCATGTCCCAGTCTGTGGAGGTCTTCCATGTGACCGGTCTCAACGAGGCCCTTCTCACATGGTGGAATGCCCACAACCAGCTCGGAATCTGGATTACCCCGATCTCCATCGGTATCGCCATGTATCTGATTCCGAAGCTCTCGGGCAACCCTCTTTACAGCCACAAACTGGCGCATCTGACCTTCTGGGGTCTCTTCGCCTTCTACTCCACTCCCGGAGCGCACCATATGATGGGTGCCCCCGTTCCAGAGTGGCTCAAGTCCTTTGCCTCCGTCTCCGGCGTTCTTATTCTCGTGCCGGGAATGGCCTTCATTGCCAACGCCCTTCTCACCATGCAGGGCAAGTGGAAGCTCTTCGTTGAAGTTCCCGCTCTCCGCTGGGCGATCACCGGTACCCTGATGGGTATTCCCCTCTTCTTCCAGGGCGGATTCCAGCAGACCCGCGCGATCAACTGGTATATTCACGGGACCCACTGGATCGTGGCCCACGCCCATCTCGCACTTCTGGGCTTCTCCTCCTTTGTGGAGATCGGCGCCATGTACTATGGTCTCGAGCGGCTTCTGAAGCGCAAGTTCAATCCGACCCTTGAGCTCTATCACTACTGGCTCATGACCATCGGATTCATCATCTTCTGGACCTCCCTGACGGCTGCTGGCCTTATCCAGGCTGCCGCAAAGGTCTATGAGATCCCCTACGTGGCGTCCGTTCAGGCCTCCCACCCCTACATGGTGGCCCGGTCCTGGGGCGGCTTCATGATCATCACGGGACAGTGGATCTTCCTCTACAATCTCTACCGTACTGCCACGGCTCCGGCTCACAAGGCCGTTCCTTACGAAGTCAAGGCCTAGTCGGACGTTTCAGGCTTTCCGGTTTCAAAACGGGGGGTGGCTCTTTGCTGCCCCCCTTTTTTTTTACCTCCTGTGAGAATCCTTTCTCCTGATTAAGGAGATTTCGGCCATGAAAGGGGAATCGTTTTAATGGGCAGCAATGCGGGATTCGGTGCCGTTGTCAGTTATGTAGTTATCCTGGGACTTCTTATCCTTGGGAGCCGCTCCTTTTCCCCAACCTTCCGTCGAATCAGCTATGGCATCTTCGTTTTCATCACCCTTTCGATTTTTCTCCTGATCCTCGGGGCCAATTTTCACTACTTCTCCCCCTCCCTTGCCGTTCTTGTGATGACATGGGGAATGGCCGTCATCGCCATCTTCCTTTTTATCGTCTATCTCTATTTTCGGAAAAAGAAGGCCCTTCCTCCCTCTTCCGAGTTTTTTGGTGTCAGGAAGAAGCCGGCCCTCGATTCCGAAAAAGGAGGCTCTTTCATGAAGAGTGTCGAATCAAAAGAGGCGGCTCTCGACCCGAAGGAAGACTCCCTCTCCCTTTTGCCGACCCCTGATCCCTTTTCTCTCCGGACGATTTTTGAAAAGGGTTTTTCTGTGCTTCTGTATGGTCCCACAGGCTCCGGAAAAACTTTTTCCATTGTCATCGAACATCTTCAGTCTCTTAAAAATGAAGGCCGTATCGACCAGATCGTCATGATTCCCTGCTCCGACGGGATGGAGGACTACGATCTCCTGTCGAAACCGATTCCCATCGGTCCTCAGGAAAAGATGAGGATGATGATGAACCTCTCCCGGGAGTATTCCGATGTCCCCCTCTCGGTCATTGCCCAGACGCTGGGGGATTGGACGCGGGTGGAGGGCCCCTTGAAACGTGTCTTTCGTCTGGCCCATGAAGGCGAGAGGATCGCCGTGGTCTTCGATGAACTCAACCGGGCTTCCCGGGCAGCCCGGAACCTCATTCTCAAGGCGATCGATCCGGTCCTGGAGCATTACGAGCTCCACGACTTCATTACCGGGGATGTGATCTCCGTGCCGCTCGACCGAATCCAGTTCTGTGCCACCAGCAATATCGGGGCCTCCTATTCCCAGACCCACGACCTTGACGAGTCCCTATTGGACCGCTTTCAGTCCATCGTTTTCGTCGACTACAATACGGAGCTTGAGCGGGAAATCTTCAAAAAGCAGGGGCTTCCCCCCGGCATAGCCCAGAGCATCATGAACGTTGCCGCCACATTGCGGGAAGCCTACAAGCAGGGACACCTCTCGGCCCCCCTCTCCACGCGCCATATCAAGAACTGGGGCCAGTCGATCCTCGACGGGGCCGATCCCGTCAGCTCCGCCCGCGGGCTCTGGCTCAATCGCCTGATATCCCACGACCAGCATGGATATCCCGATGAAGAGCAACTCGAGGCCATCGAACAGGTCCTCGAAGGGGCCTTCCGTCGCCCCGCCCCTCCTCGCGAAAGCCCCCGAAAGGAGACTTAGGTGGCCTCCCGCCCCTCCGACCTCAGGGGGCTCGAGAGACGGCTCTCGATCCTATCCTCCCGCTTTTCGGGAGGGATTCCGGTTCGGGTCTCCCTGCGTCCCGAGACCGATCGTCCCCAGTGGAGTGGGTCGGCCCGGATGCTGTCTTTGGGGATTCGCTCCCTGGCCAGACATCCGGAGGTCGCAGCCCTCCTCGAACTCCTCTCCATGCATGAACTGGGGAAAATCCATTCCGGCCTTCGTCCCGAAGGAGAGGATGTCGCCCTTCTTTCCCTTCCCCCCGGCCTTGTGACCCTCTTCGAGGATTACCGGACCGACCGGGCCCAGATGCAGCGGCTCGCCCTTCCTCCGGAGACATTCGCCCCCCTTTACGAGGCACTCTACCCTGTCCGGGTCAGAAGGAAGCGCCTGGCGATCAATACATTCCGCCACAGCTTCGATCCCTTCGTCCTGGGGGAGATCCTTCTGGCCAAGGCCCTCGGTGCTGGAATTTCCCTTCCCCACGAGCGCCATCCCCTCCTTGTCCGCACGGGGATCTTCCTGAGCCGGTACCGTCTCTACGGGCGTTATCGGGAATTCCTGGGGGATTTTCGGGAGGCTCTGGATCGGGCGGCAGAGGCGGGCNNCCAGCCTCGATCAGGTCTGGGAGTTTTATGCCAAGTGGCGGAAGGTCTTCGATCGCTCGGGTCAGGGAGGGCGGGGGGCGGAAGGTGTCTCGGCCCGAAGCCCCGACTCTGGGGGGAACGGAGGGGGAAGCGGGTCCGGCTCCGGGGGGGGAGGGGCCTTCGGACGGGCCTCGGGGCAGAAGGAGAAGGGAGAGGAGGGACCTCCTCCGGACTGGGACTATCGGGCTCCCGACACCACGCACGGGTATGGGGCCGAGGGAGGGCGCGGCGGCCAGACCTNNCACCCAGGAGGCCCCCAGCCTTTTGCGGATGAGCGGGGAGATCCCCCTGTTTGATCCTCCGTCACACCGGAGAGAGGTTTGGCCATGGGATCTGGGGCTGATCCGCTCCGAGACGCGCAGCCTGGCTCGCTTTCTCAAGGTCGGATTCGAGGAGGCTCCCCTGGCCGGGTTGACCGGACGGCTGATTTCCCAGAAGCTCTTTGCCCCCACGCTCAAGGTGATGAACCGTCCGTCACCCTTCCGGGAAGGGGCGACGGAGCTTCGCATCCTCGCCATCGTGGACTTCTCCTTTTCCATGGACGGATGGCCCCATTATTATGCCGCCCACCTGGCCCAGGTCATCGCCCTGTCGAAGGTGGCCTCCACCTTCGACGTGGTGGCCTNNGAGCCGTTTCCAGTTCCGGATGGCCCCCGACGAGCTCAACCTCCTCCAGCCCGACGAGATGGAGGGGTTCCAGAACCTCCTGCCCATGATCGAGCGGACGGGACATCAGTACGATGCGGCCATCGTCCTGACCGACTGCCAGATCAGCGACCGGAGCGCCGAGGCCCTGGCCGAGCTCCGAAAAAGGGTCCTCACCATCGGCTGCTATGTCGTTCCCGATACCGTGGAGCACGTTCGGGGACGCCCCATCGAGCGGGTCGTCGAAGACGGCCGGCAGATGTTTCCCTCCACCTTCCTCTATGCCACCACCTTCCACGGTCTGGGGCGCAAGCTGGCCTTAAACCTCAACCGCATGCGCACCCGCTCCTTCTCCTAGCCGGATCTCCTCACCACCTTTCCGGCCGTCTTCCTTGATTATTCCTTCTTCCTCAGGAACCCCCCCCGGCGGGGAGAACGGGGATCGTCGGCGCCTCACCCCCGGCCGGCGGCAGGGGGGCGTTTCGCAGGAGGGTGTCGATCTGGTAGAGGAGACGGTTGCCCCCGATCCGATAGGCCAGCGTCTGTGTTTGCATCCCGTTGACCGAAAGAACCGCCCGGATCGCCACCTTGGTCTCCCCTGCGATTCCCACCGCGCTCACGGAGAAGATCTGACTGGTCAGGGTGACATCCCCCGAGATGTTGGCGAAGATGGAGGGTCCCACCGCCTGCTGGAACTGGGCCAGCGTGAGGAAGGGGCGCCGGGCGACGATCTGTTCGGCGATCGCCGGAGTGATCCCGGGGTCAAGGGCGGCCAGGACAATGGGGCTGGCCGTATTGACGNNTCGGGTGTAGACGGTCAGGTACGGTTCGAGTGCCTGATAGGCCGCCTCGGTCATGCCGGCGATCTGGTGGAGCTCCGAGAGCACGTCCATGGGCCCCCCCCGGTTGCGGTAGGGCGGGACGAACCCTCCGTAGGGGCCGGGAGGTCCGGCCATGTTGGGAGCGGGCGTGACCCACTGGGAGATGGCGGGGAGAAGGGCCGGGTCGGCCCCCACCGAGGTGAAGAGGCGGGTGAACTGGATGAGGCGGTGGGGATCGATGGAGCCCCCGACGCCGGTGAGCATGTTGATGTTGAACTTGCCGGCCTCGTCGGTGACGAGGCCCGAGACGAACCCCGCGTTGGCCACGGGATAGTTGATGATGGGGGTGGCCCAGGGCTGGGCTGTGGTGACGACGTTCATGCCCGTCTGGCTCGCCATCTGGAGGCTTTCGACGAGGGCGACCTTGGCGATGGAGATGGCGGCCCGGGCGATATACAGGGCCGAGAGGCTGTGGGCGTAGATCTCCGTCTGGCGCAGGAAGGCCCGGCTCGTCAGGACGAACCGGGTGATGACCCCGGTGAGAAGAAGGATCATGAAGAGGACGAGGATCAGGACCACCCCCCGATCCCGGGAACTCCTCCCCCCCTTTCCACCGAGGGGCAGAAGGGGGCTATGAGGGCTGAACGGCTTCCACATCGAGGCTCAGATCAATCTTGGAGTGGTCGTTGAACCGGCGCTTCATGGAGAGCCGGGTGACGCGGATAAAGTGGGGAGATCGCTGGATCCGCGCGAGGAAGACCAGGGCATGGGGAAGGTCCACCGAGTCGATCTCGAGCGAGACCATGGCGATCCGGTAGGATCCCTCGGGCGGGAGGGTCCGGGGGGTCATCCGGGTGATCCGGGACTTGATGTGGGCCTTGTCGGCCTCCTCCTCGAGGGTGGAAATCAGCGAGAACCCGCGCTCCTCCCGGGCCAGACGCTGGGCCTGGGCCTGGATCAGGGCCCGGGAGGACTCGATTTCCCGGGCCAGGGTCGCGACCTTGAGGGTCTCGGAGCGCAGGTCGGCAAGCTCGGCCTCGCGAGCCTGATAGGGATCCCAGAAGACGAGCGTCACTCCCTGCCACAGAACGATCCCTCCGACCAGGGAGAGCAAGATCCTGACCAGCCTCTTTTCCCGCGGGGTCAGCCGTTCATGGGCGACCCGGAGCGGGCGGAGAAGTCTGTCGACGTGGGCCTGAACTTTCTGGTTCGACTCCCTGAAGATCTCCCCCCTAATCATGGCGACCCCTCATGCGGAAGGTCACCGTTTTGCGGTCGATGTCGAGACCCGCACTCTGGATGGAGATGTCGCGGATCAACCCGGTGGCGGCAAGGGAGCTCTTGAAGGCATCCACGTTCCGGAAGCTCCCGGTCTTGCCCGAGAGGGTCACGAAGCGGCGGCTGATGGAGAGCGAGACCAGCTCCACCTTTACCCCCGGAGGGGGGGCAGCGGTAATGGCCTTCATGAGCCCGATGATGTCGGCTCCTCTCGAGAGAAGGTGCCGTTGACGGTCGAGGGCCGCCTTCTCCTGGGTCAGCTGCTCCACCGGCATGACGATGGCATGGCCGGGAAGGGCCATGCGGGCCTCCCGGTCCAAGGCTTCCCGGGCCCGCTCGACCCGGNNCTGCCAGCACCAGGGAGAGAAGGGCCAGGGATCGGATGCCTTTTCTTATCTCGGCCCGGTCTCCCTGCCAGGCCAGAGGACCCTTGCGGAAGGTGAGGGAGGCCAGCTCTTCCCCGGAATACCCGGAAAGAACCCGATAGGCGGCCTCGCCCAAAGGGCGGGTGACGGGGGGGACCTGGGCGACCAGAGGGGCGAGGGGGCTCTCCGGAAGCACGGGGCTGTCGATGGCGAAGCGGGGAGGCAGGGAGAGATCCGTGGCGGCCAGGGAGAGAAGAAGGTCGAGGAT
>DGKK01000046.1 GCA_002387725.1 Nitrospirae bacterium UBA4572 | reverse complement strand
TTCAGGGCGGGGTGGTTGACCACGGAGCCTTTGGAGATCCCGGGACTGAAGGGGGATTGCAGAGGCCGCTCCTCTCCAGGATCGCCCGGGCGATCCGGGCGGAGGCCCCGGGGCCCCCCAGAACCTGTCGGAGCCTTTCGAGATCGGCAAGGATCCGAGTCCGTTCGGACGGATCGGACAGGATGGACCAGAGATGGTCGGCCATGGCCTGGGGGGTGGCCGCCTCCTGGATCAGTTCGGGGGCGACCATGCGTCCGGCCACGAGGTTGACCATCCCGATCGCCGGGACGTCCACCAGCCATCGGGCCAGGCGGTAGCTTCCCTGGTTCATGACATAGACGACGACGAGGGGGGTTCCCACGAGCCCGGTTTCGAGGGTCGCCGTTCCGGAGGTGACAAGGGCGCAGTCGGCCGCGGCCATGACCTCCCGGAAGCGTCCGGAGATCCGGATGACGGGCGGATGGGGGACGGTCTTCTCGATGGCGCGGTAAACCTCGTCGGAAACCGACGGAGGAACCGGAACGAGCGCCCTGATTCCGGGGATCCTTTTTTCGAGAAGGGCCAGGGCCGCAAGCATCCGGGGATAGAGACGGCGGATTTCCCCGGGGCGGCTTCCCGGAGCCAGCGCCACCAGCGGCGCCTTCGGGGCCTCTCCCAGAAACTCCTCCCGAAGGGCCTGTTTTTCCTGTGGCTCCGGAAAGGGTTCGTCGAGGAGGGGATGGCCGGCATAGGTGACGGGAACCCCGTGCTCCCGGTAAAAGGGCTCTTCAAAGGGAAAGATGACGAACATGTGGTCCACAAGGCGACGGATAGTTCGGACCCGTCCCTTTCTCCAGGCCCAGAGCTGGGGACTTACGTAATAGTGGATCCGCACCCCGCGGGACTTGAGGGCCCGGGCCAGGAGAAGGTTGAAGTCGGGAAAGTCGATAAGGACGGCGGTCCGGATCTTTTCCCGGTCGACGGTCGCCAGAAGGGAGCGGTAGGAGGCAATGACCCCAGGGAGGCGGGAGGCCACCTCGAAAAAACCCATGACGTTGAGACGATCCATGGGGACGACGATCTTCGCCCCGGCCTCGGCCAGGGCCGGTCCCCCGGCGGCATGGCAGACGAGGTCGGGGCAGATCCGTTTCATCTCGGAGAGGAGAAGGGCTCCGTGGTGGTCACCCGACGCCTCTCCAGCGACGAGAAGCAGGGAGGGCGTCACGGGGACGGGCCGCTCTCGTCCGCATCGCGGAAGCGTGCGAGGCTTTCGTGGGCCAGCCGGTTGACCTCGAGGGCCACCTCAAGGGCCTGATAGGCCTCGTCCCCTGAGACGCGCGGGGGAAGTCCCTGGCGAAGGGAGTCGATGAAGGTCGAGAGCTCCTTCTTGAGGGGCTCCTCGTTCGGGAAGCTCTTGGTGGAGCGGGAGATCTCGGGAAGGGCCCCCGGTTGAATCCTGACCGTCGCCATGGCCAGCTCCCGGGTGTCGTAGTTCAAGGAGTAATATAGTCCCCGACGATCGAAGACCCGGATTTTTCGGAGCTTGTCGAGAGAGACGCGGCTGGCCGTCACCTGGGCCAGACATCCGTTCCGGAATTCCAGCCAGGCATTGGCAAGGTCGATATGGGGGGTGATGGCGGGAGTTCCCACCACGCGCATCGTCTGGATGGGGGAGCCGACAAGAGCCAGGATGATGTCGATGTCGTGGATCATGAGATCGACGATGACGGGAACATCCGTGGCCCGAAGACCGAACGGCGAAAGCCTCTGGGCTTCGATGTAGGCAGGCCGGACCCCCGACTCGAGCATGGCCACCACGCCCGGATTGAAGCGTTCGATATGGCCGACCTGAAGCAGGACGTTGGCCTCGCGCACGGCGTCGAGGATCTTCCGGGCCTCCGTCAGGGTGTCGGCGATGGGCTTTTCGAGAAAGAGGGCGATTTTTTTCCTCGCCAGGACGCGAAGGGCGATCTCGGCGTGGGTGGTGGTGGGCGTCACCACCGAGAGGGCATCGACCTCGTCGATCAGCGCCTCGAGTGAGTCGAAGACGGGAACCTTGAGCCGCGCTCCGATCTCAACCGCCCGGCGGGTATCGTTGTCATGGATGCCGGCAAGGCGGACATGGGGAAGTTCGGAAAAAACCCGGGCATGGTGCTGCCCCAGATAGCCGACCCCGACGACGCCGACGGAGACTGTCTCACCCAGGCTCATTCGATCCCCACAACGGCAATGTCGGCCGAATCCGCCAGACCCAGTGTCTCCTCCCGGGAAAAGAGGAGTGTCTTTCCCGCTTCGACGGCCAGTACCCGGGCCTTGGCCTCCATCATAACCCGGATGGTCTCGGGGCCCACCGACGGAAGGTCGAAGCGAAGGTCCTGTCCGGGCTTTGCCATCTTCACCACGACGCCACCCTCCCCGCCGAAGCGCCCGGCCCGGCGGATCGTCTCGTCGGTGCCTTCGATCGCCTCCACCGCCACGACGACCTTTTCCCGGACGACGAGACACTGGCCGATATCCGCCGGACCCAGGATGCGGGCGACGTCGATGCCGACCCTGATGTCGGCCTCCTCCGACGCCGTGGGCTTCCTGCGGGTCAGGGGACCCACGGGTGCCGCCAGGTCCGGAAGAAGAAGGGTCGAGGGAACGATGGTGATGCCTTCCTTTTCGAACTCGTCCGCCAGGGCCCGAAGGGCCTCGTCGTCGTGGTAGCGCGAGAGGCGTCCCAGAATCATCATGCCCTTCCAGTCGGGGCGAAGGTCGAAGAGCCGGGGCTTGCGAACCCCCCCCACAAAGGCGGCCCGGGAAATGCCGTTTTTGTGGAAGGTGTCGAAGATGGCCCCCACCTGTCCCAGTCGGATCCACCTCACCGGAAAACCCATTGTCTCGATTGCGGGATCGGTCTCTCCTTCGTGGGCGACGACGACCACACGAATGCCGGCCTTTTGGGCGGCCTCGAGAAAGATCAGCGGGAAGGAGCCGTTTCCGGCAATCATGCCGACGGGATCGACCGGGGCGACGGAGTCGCCCGTCCCGATGGTCAAGAGTCTCCCTCCCCTCCTCCCCGGGGCGAGGTCAGAACGCCGCGCTCGGAGGATTCGATGAACTCGAGAAGATGGGCGATCTCGGGGGTGGCCGGAATGCCGGTGCGCACCCGGTCGATCGCCTGGGCCATGGGAAGTCCCGAGCGAAAGAGGATCTGGTAGGCCTTCTTCAAAAGCGCCACCGACTCGGGGGAGATGTGGTTGCGCCGGAGCCCCTCCTGGTTCAGTCCATAAAGATAGGCCCGGTTGCCCGAGGCCCAGACGAAGGGGGGAACATCCTTGGGAACGCCGCTCATTCCTCCCACCATGGCAAATCGCCCGACGCGCACGAACTGATGGATCCCGGAAAGCCCGCCGATGATCGCCCCGTCGTCGATGGTGATGTGGCCGGCGAGGTTCGCCGAGTTGGCCATCACGACCCGGGAGCCGATCCGGCAGTCGTGGGCCACATGGCAGTATGCCATCAGGAGGTTGTTGTCTCCCAGTACCGTCTCCATCCCTCCCCCTTCGGTTCCCCGGTGGATGGTGACCGATTCGCGGATCGTGTTTCCGGAGCCAATGACGGTCCGGGAGGGCTCGCCCCGGTACTTGAGGTCCTGGGGAGCCATCCCGATGGTCGTGAAGGGATAAATGACATTGTTCTCCCCCAGGACGGTATGGCCATCGATCACGACATGGGAAAGAAGTCTCGTTCCCACGCCGATCCGGACATTCTCCCCCACGGTGCAGAAGGGACCGATCTCGACGCCGGGCTCCAGAATCGCCCGGGAGTGGATGGAAGACGACGGATGGACGGTCACCTTTCCTTCCGAATAGCTTCGGGAGGGGTCTTCGGGTTCCTTTTTTCGGGTCATGCGCGCTCTCCTTTCTTGCGGATCATCGCGAGAAGGGTCGCTTCGCAGACGAGCTGGTCGGCGACATGGACCGTTCCGGCCATCCGCCAGGAGCTTCCCCGGACCTTGAGTGTGGTCATCGTGATCCGCAGCTGGTCTCCCGGAAGAACCGGACGCCTGAAGCGGGCATCGTCGATTCCCAGGAAAAAGGGAATGTGATCCTCCTTTTCCTGTCCCGAACAGATGGCAAGAATCCCGCCCACCTGGGCCATGGCCTCGACGAGAAGAACTCCCGGCATCATGGGCGTTCCGGGAAAATGCCCCTGAAAGAAGGGTTCATTGATGGTGACGTTCTTGATCGCCACGATCCGGTGGTTCGGCTCCACCTCCAGGACCCTGTCCACGAGCAGAAAGGGATACCTGTGGGGCAAAATGGAGAGAATCTCTCCGATTTCAATGGGTCCCATTGTCCTCTCCATGAGTGGGGTTGGTCGGGTTGGGATCTCCGTCCCGGGCAAAGACGGCCCTTTCAAGCTGGGAGACGCGCCGCACGAGCTGAGGCAGGCCCTTGAGGGCCCCCTGAATCCGAAGCCAGAGGGTATGGGGAAGTGCGGGGCTGCCCGAGACCCGGGAGTTCGGCTCCAGGGAATGGGCAATACCTGACTGGGCCCCCACCATGGAGCCGGAGCCCACTTCGATGTGTCCGACCACCCCGACCTGGCCGGCCAGGACGACGCGGTCGCCGAGCTTTGTCGATCCCGAGACCCCCGCCTGGGCGACGATGACGCAGTCGCTTCCGGTGCGGACATTGTGCGCAATCTGGACAAGATTGTCGATCTTTGTCCCCCGGCCGATGACGGTTTCCCCGAAGGTGGCCCGGTCGATCGTCACATTGGCGCCGATTTCCACATCGTCTTCCAGGACGACGGTTCCGGTCTGCGGGATCTTGACCCGTCGACCCTCCGGACCCTCGGCAAAGCCGAAGCCGTCCGAGCCGATGACCGCCCCGCTCTGGATGATCACCCGGTCGCCCAGGCGCACCCGGTCAAGAAGGGAGACCCGGGGATAGAGAACACAGTTCTTGCCGATCTTTGCTCCCGTTCCGATGACGCATCCCGGAAAAAGAAGGGTTCCGGCGCCGATTTCAGCCTCCGCTTCCACGACACAGCCCGCCCGGATCTCGACACCGTCTCCGATCCGGGCGCTGGGATCAACGACGGCGTGGGGGGAGATTCCGGCCTTGGGAGAGGGCAAGGGAAAGAAGTGCTGGAGAAGGATCGCCATGGCCAGGTAGGGAGAGGCCACGACAATCTGGGGAATGGAGGCTTCGGCGAGAATCTCGGGAACGAGGATCGCCCCGGCCTTGAGATGGGGAACGGCCTTTCGGTACTTGGGGTTGGAGAGAAAGGTCAGGTCATGGGGACCGGCTTCATTCATCGGGCGGATGGAACGGATCTCGAGAGATCCGTCCGACCCGATCAGCGTTCCTCCGACTTGGGAGGCAATCTGGGCGAGGGTGATCAAAGGGACTCCCTCCCGGCCAGAGTTGACTCCGTGAGGCTACTGCCCACCATGCTCGTTGACGTATTTGATGACAGACTGGGTGATGTCAGCATCGGTCTTGATGTAGAGATAACGAGGGGACTGAAAGGGCGGAGGATAGGGTCCGAGGGGAACCCGAAGGGGGTGCTGGGAGATGACCATCGAGAAGTCGAACTTCTTCCCAAGGCTGTCCGAGGCGGCGGTCACGGCATTCAAAAACTTCCGGAACTGCACGAAGCTTTCCGAAGCAATTTCCGTCTGAACCTTCTGCTGGCGCTTCTGGAAGTCCTGGACCTTCTTCTGGAACTCAAGCTCCTTGGCTCTCAGGGCGTCCTTGCTGATCACTCCCACCTGCTGGCGGATCTGTCCCTGCTCGTCCTGAAGGGCCTTCTGCTCCGCCTGCATCTTGGTGACGCGACGGTCGGCAAAGCGCTTGAGATGGGCCTGTATGGATTTTCCCAGGTCGGTTTTCTGAAAGACCTGCTGGATGTCCACGACCGCAATCCGCTCCTTGGCCAGGGCGGGAGAGGTTCCCAGGGCCACGAGGGAGGCGGCGAGAAGGAGGGCCGAAGCCGTCCCGGAAAGCTTGAAGCGTGTCATTCGATCTCCTTGTGTGTAAGTCTGGCTATTGGCGCGTCGTCTTAAGGTCAGACCTTCCTGAAGCGTTCTCCGGAAAGCCGGGATGAAATCAGATCGAGAGAGGGAGGGTCCGCCTTCTCTATCCGCCGTACAGGGAGCCCATTTCGAAGTTGACCACGGGACCGGGGTAGTTGCCCGGGAATCCCTGGATATAGGCATTGTTGGCCAGCGGCCATCCGAGATCGAGGGTCAGGGGACCCATCGGAGAATTCCACATGATCCCGATGCCCGTTCCCGGCCAATCGAACCCGGCCAGAGAGATGGGCTGGCCCGGGAGGTATTCTCCGGAGTTGTCGAAGAAGATGTCTCCGTAGAAGCCGAACTTGGCGAAGATGGGCCAGACATAGTCGGCATTGAAGATCAGCTCCGACGTTCCGCCCACGAGGTAACCGAAGGGCATGGGGCCGGCAAATCCGAAGTTGTAGCCCCGGTTCGAATAGATGCCGCCGACATAGAACCTGTCCCAAACCGGGATAAAGCCGTCGGGGCCCAGCGGATTTTCCGTTCCCACCGCAAAGTGGAAGGACAGGGTCGACTTCTCGGTGATCGGGATGAAGAGGGTCGCATTTCCCGTCATCTGATAGAAGGCCGTATCTCCCCCGAAGGTCCCGCCGTAGACCCCGATGTTCCCCCAGACATGGTAGCCGCTGTGGGGAAGAAGGTAGTTGTCCCGCCGGTCATAGGAGAAGCCCAGCGAGGGTCCGCTCTGGGTCCAGTATCCCACCTGCTGGAGGAAGGGAGCGAGGGCCGGGGCTTCCTGGGCCTGCTGGGGAGTGACCGCCACAAGGAAGATCTGCTCCGACTCCACGAGCCACGACAGGGACGTGGAGAAATAATACCCGAATCGGCGGGTCAGACTCAACGAACCGCCCAGGGCGCTGTTCCAGTAAGTGAAGTAGTCCATGAAGGTATCGAAGAAGGACAGGGTCGCCGCCGTGGGGGTGTCGAGGAAGTAGGGATCGGTGATGGTGAGGGAGTACATGGTGATGAATCCGCCAAGCTCTCCGGAGAGGCTGACCGAGTCGCCTGTCCCGAAGATGTTGTTCTGGGCGATGGTGGCCATCCCCATGACGCCGAAGAGCGTGCTGTATCCGCCGCCGATCGAGAAGGTTCCCGTGGGCTTTTCCTTCACCTTGACGTTCAGGTCGACGAGGTTGTCTCCCACCTGCTGGGGAACGATCTGGACATTTTTGAAGAAGTTCAGGTTGTTGAGGTTCCGGTAGGAGTCCTGGAGGGCCTGGGTGTCCATGATCCCCGACTCCTGAACGCCCAGGACCCGACGGATGACCTTGTCCCGCGTCAATTCGTTCCCGGCGATATTGATCTTTCGGATGTGGACAAGTCCCCCTTCGGTGATCAGAAAGGTCAGGCTCACCGTCTTTTTCCGGATGTTGGGAACGATCTGGGGCGTCACGATGGCAAAGGCGTATCCTTTATGGCCGTATTTCCGGGTCAGGTTGTTGATGTCCTTCTGGAGGCGCTTTCTCGAGAAGATCTGGGGGGGCTTGGTCTTGACCGTATCGAGGACTTCCTTCGCGGTGAAGAGCTTGTTTCCCGAGACTCCCACGTGGGAGATCCGGAACTGATCCCCTTCGGTCAGGGGAAACTGGATCTCCATCGTCTTCCTGTGGTCGTGGAAGATCGTCTTGGGTTCGCCGACGGCCACATTGATATAGCCGTGATTGAGGTAGAAGTCGCGGAGACGCTCGATATCCTGTTCGGTCTGGGTCTTCTTGTAGATGCCGGAATCCGTCCACCAGGAGGTCAGCCAGAAGTAGGGTTTGGTCTTGATCTTTTTCTGAAGGGTGGAGGCGGAATAGGCCTTGTTTCCTGTGAAGCTGACCTTGGTGATGTGAGTCAGTGTTCCTTCCGAGACGAGGAAGATCAGCTCCACCTTGTTGTTGGACATTTTCTTTGTCAGCGGAACGACCGAGGCATTATAGTATCCCGACTTCTTGTAAAGCGCTTCGATGCGGCGTACGTTCTCGTGAACTTCGTATCCGTCGTAGAAGGACGCCGGGAGAATGGTCAGTTTTTTTCTGAGATCGGAGTCGGATTCGTTATTGTTGCCGATGAAGCTGATCTTTTCGACGGTGGGGCGCTCGGTCACCCGAAAGGTCAGGGCGACCCCTCCCTCGAATCCTTTGGCATAGACCTCGATCCGGTCGAAATACCCGGTCTGGTAGAGGGCCTTGATGTCTCCGGAAAGGGAGGTCTGGGAGAAGGGATCTCCCACTTTCGTATGAATTTTCTGCCGGATGGTCGAGGCGTCGATCTTTTTGTTTCCCTTGATCTCGATCCGGGTGACGAGCACCGGCAAAAGAGCCCCGGAAGAGGAAGGGGCGGAGGCGGCATGGGCGGACGGGAGAGCCAGCAGGAATATAGAGACAAGGGCTGTCAAAAAGGACAGGAAAAGGGAATGTTCATGTCGCCGGAAGGGTCGTGTCATATCTGGCGGGGGAACACGGGGTCTGAAAATCGACGCCAAGACAGAGCTAATTTTAGACAAGGGAAGAGACATCATGGCTCAAGACAGGAGAGGGAGAGGCCCCGGCCTTCCGTCTGGCCTTTTCCTGATCTCTGACATCCTGCGTTCAAGGAATATCCCGGTTTGATGGCGTGGATCCCAAATGATGGTCACTTGAGACATAGTGGTATTCATCTGTCCATTGATGCAAAAAACCCTCGAGACTATATCACGGACCGGTGTGTTTTCCAAGACGGAAAGGAAAAACAGCGAAGGTTGTTGAAGATTCGCCCCCTCCCTTCGGGATTCTCCGTCCCTTCCGGAGCCTCGGGGATGTGCCGATGACCCAAAAACCGAAATTGAATTTGCGTGCGACCCTCCCAGGAAGGGTGCAGAGAGGAAATCCCGATTTTTCGAACGGGATTTTCCTTCCTGACCCACTGATTGTCTCCGGATGGGGGG
>DGKK01000054.1:5246-35580 GCA_002387725.1 Nitrospirae bacterium UBA4572 | reverse complement strand
TCTCCCGCGCAAGAGGATGAAATTCAAGAAGTCGGGAGATTCGTGATTCAGGATGAGTCCTTTCGGGGGCCGGGGCCGGACGGGGTTCCGGCCGACATGTCCCGTGCCATTATCGCCCTCATGAAGGGGGTTCTTTACCGCGACGCGAGCCCTCTCCTGTGGCAGTCGTGCCTGCGCTACCTCTCCCGGATCCGGGACTATGTGGCCGTGATCGGCCTCGACCTCGTCGTGGACGAGACGGAGGGGTACGCCTACCTCCGGCAGAGGACTCAGGAAGACCTTCCCGAGGCGGGCGAGCCCCTCCCCCGCCTCATCGCCCAGCGGCCTCTGGGCTACTCCGTCTCCCTCCTTCTGGTTCTTCTGAGAAAAAAGCTGGCCGAGGCCGATGCCCGAAGCGGAGAGGGGCGGCTCATCCTCGCCCTGGACGACATCGTCGACATGCTTCGCCTCTTCCTTCCGAGCACGGCCAATGAGGCCCGCCAGCGGGACAGGATCGCGGGGCATGTCGCCCGGATCGCCGAGATGGGGTTCCTTCGGCCCCTGCCCGGGGAGCGCTACGAGGTCGGACGTATCATCGCGGCCTATGTCGACGCCCAGTGGCTCGACGGGGTGGACCGGGCCCTGGCCGTCTATGGGGAAGAGGCGGGGAGGGGAACATCGGAGGATGAGCCATGAGGATCCCCTTTGCCGAATCCGTGGTCGACCCCCGCTCCGGCTACCGCCTGGAGCGCTTCGAGCTTTACAACTGGGGCACCTTCACCGACCGGGTCTGGAGCCTGGCTCCCCGGGGGGAGAACGTTCTTGTGACGGGGGACATCGGCTCGGGCAAGTCGACGCTGGTCGATGCCATCACCACCCTGCTCGTTCCTCCCCAGAAGGTCGCCTACAACAAGGCCGCCGGGGCCGATGCCCGGGAGCGCTCCCTCCGCTCCTACGTTCTGGGCTACTACAAGTCCGAACGCGTCGAGGCCGGGGCCACGGCCCGTCCGGTGGCCCTGCGGGAGCCGGGCGGGTATTCGGTGATCCTGGGGGTCTTCAAAAACGAGGCCCTGGAGAGCGTCGTCACCCTGGCCCAAGTCTTCTGGATCAAGGATGGCCAGTCCCCTCCCGCCCGATTCCACGTCGTCTCGGAGCGGGATCTTGCGATCGCGCGGGACTTTTCCGGCTTCGGGGCCGACATTGCACTTCTCCGCCGGCGGCTCAAGTCCCTTCCCAAGACCGAGATCCACGACGCCTTCGCCCCCTATGCCGCCGCCTTCATGCGGCGTTTCGGCCTCGACAACCTCCAGGCCCTCGACCTCTTCCATCAGACGGTCTCGATGAAGTCGGTGGGGAACCTGACGGGATTTGTCCGGGACCACATGCTCGAGCCGGCCGACAGCGCCCGCCGCATCGAGGCCCTGATCGCCCATTTCGAGGATCTGACCCGGGCCCACGAATCCGTGGTGGCCGCAAGGCGCCAGCGGGATATCCTCCGTCCCATCCGAGACGACGTCCTTCTCCACTCGACCCTCGACGAAGAGATTGCAAGGCTCCTGGAGCTTCTGGACGCGCTCTCTCCCTACATGGCCTCCCTCGAGGCCTCCCTCCGGAAAGAGGAGCTCCGGCGCCTGGAGCTCTCGCTCGGAGAGCTGGCCCAAAGGCTCTCCGACCTCACCGTGCGGAAGGCCGCGGCCCTGGCCTCCCGGGACGACCTCCGGAGCGCCATCGCCCGAAACGGAGGGGACCGCCTCTCCTGGCTCNNGCCTGGAGCCCCAGCGCCTGGCCCGCAAGGAAAAGGCCCGGCGCTACGACCAGCTGGCCGGAGATCTGGGGCTCCCTCCCGCGGAGTCCCCCGAAACTTTTCTCCGGACGCTCTCGGGGCTTGAGGCCCTGTCGGAGGAGTCCCGCCTGGCCGACGGGCGCCTTCGGGAGCGGACGGTGGCCGTCGAGGTCCGCAGACAGGGTCTGTCCGCCCGCCTTCAGGCGGTAAGGGCCGAGGTGGACTCCCTCCGCCTTCGCACCTCGTCGATCCCCGCGGACCAGATATCCCTTCGGGAGAGCCTGGCCCAGGCGCTCAAGGTGGCGCCGGAGACTCTTCCCTTCGCAGGGGAGCTGATCGGGGTGCGGGAGGCGGATCGCGAGTGGGAGGGGGCCATCGAGCGGCTACTTCGCCCTCTGGCCCTCTCGATCCTCGTCCCCGACCGCCTCTATCCGGCGGCAAGCCTCTGGGTCGACCAAAATGCCCTCAGGGGTCGACTCGTCTATTTTCGGATCCGGTCCGGACAGGAGATTCCCCCGTCGGCTCCCCTCCATCCCGATTCCCTGGTGAGAAAGCTCGAGATCCATCCCCGGACCCCCCATGCCGGATGGATCTCGGCCCATCTGGCCGCGCGCTTTGACTATGCCTGTTGCCGGGATCTCGACGCCTTCCGGAGGGAGGTCCGGGCCCTGACCCGGGCGGGGCAGATCAAGGGGGGAAGGGAAAAACACGAAAAGGACGACCGCTACCGGATCGACGACCGGACCCGCTATGTTCTGGGATGGTCCAACAAGGAGAAGATCCGGGCCCTGGAGCGGGAGGTCGAGGCCCTCGACGCCCAGATCCGCAAGGAGGAGAAGGAGCGGAGGGAGCTCGAGAGGGAGGCCGAGGCCCTTTCGGCACGCATCGGAACCCTGGNNCCGCCTCTCGGAGTTCCGGGAGTTCCGGGATCTCGACTGGCGGGAGGTGGCGCTCGAGATCGACCGGTACCAGTCCGAAAAGAAGGAGCTCGAGGAGGGGTCGGACGTCCTTCGGGCTCTGGAACGCCAGCTGGCCGGGGTCGAAGGGGAGATCGGGGCGATCGAGGAGTCCCTCTCCCGCACCACCGCCCGGGAAGGGCGGGAGCGGGGCCGGTTCGACGAGAGCTCGGGGCGCCTTGCCGCCATCTTGAAGGATCTTGAGGGCCTCCCTCCGAAGGTTCGCGAGATCCTCTTTCCCCGCCTGGCGGAGGAGGTCGGCCCCCTCTTTCCCTCCCCGGCGACCACCCTCGAGGAGCTGGCGGGACGNNGCCCGCCTCTCCCGGGAGCAGAAGGACCGCCAGGACCTCCGGGAACGCCTCGTCCGCCTCATGCAGGAGTTCCGCCGGGAATTCCCCGGGGAGGCCCGGGAGCTCGACGCCAACCCCGAGGCGGGACCCGCCTATGTGGCCCTTCTCGCAAAGATCGAGAGCGACGACCTCCCCCGCTTCGAGAGCCGGTTCAAGGAGCTCCTCAATGTCAACACCATCCGGGAGGTGGCGGGCTTCCTCTCCCATCTGTCCCGGGAGAGCCAGCTCATCCGGGAGCGGATCGGATCCATCAACGCCTCCCTGGCGGGGATCGACTACAATCCGGGCCGGTACATCGTCCTTGAGGCCAAGCCCACGCCGGACCCGGAGATCCGGGAGTTCCAGCAGGATCTCCGGGCCTGCACCGACAACACCACCACGGGGTCGGAGGAGGAGAGCTATTCGGAGGCGAAGTTTCTGGAGGTCCGGAGGATCATCGAACGCTTCCGGGGTCGGGAGGGGCTCTCCGAACTCGACCGGCGCTGGACGGAAAAGGTGACCGACGTCCGGAGCTGGTATGTCTTCGGTGCCTCCGAGCGATGGCGGGAGGACGGCTCCGAATTCGAACACTATACCGACTCCGGGGGCAAGTCCGGGGGGCAGAAGGAAAAGCTCGCCTACACGGTCCTGGCGGCCTCCCTGGCCTACCAGTTCGGGCTCGAATGGGGAGCTCCCCGCTCCCGGAGCTTCCGCTTCGTCGTGATCGACGAGGCCTTCGGCCGGGGGTCCGACGAATCGGCCCGGTACGGGCTCGAACTCTTCAGGCGCCTTTCGCTGCAGCTTCTGGTGGTGACCCCCCTCCAGAAGATCCACATCATCGAGCCCTACGTCCGTTCGCTCTGTTTCGTCCACAACGAGGGAGGTCGCGAGTCGCGGATCAGGAATCTCTCCATCGCGGAATACCGCGCCGAACAGGAGGCCCGGGAGAGGCCGGAGGAAGCCCCTCCGAAAGACGGCTCCCCTTCCGGGGAAACGGCATGAGGGGACGGCGATGACGGCTCNNCCGGGAGGGAGGCCCTCAAGGAGCGGTGCCTGCGCCTTTGGGAGCGGGGAGAGCTCCTCCGGGCCCTCTACCGGGAGGATCCGGCTCCGGTCGAGATCCCCCTTCCCCGGATCTCCTCCCGGGAGCTTCTCGACCGCTTCGAGGAGGTGCGGCTCTGGATCCGCTCCCTTGCGGGGACGTCCCGGGAGGGGGAGGCGCCCTTCCGGATCGAGTGGCGGACCGTCCGCCACCGGGTCCTGGGAGAGAACCGTCTGCCGACGGCGGTCCTCTTCGACGATGCCGCCGCATGCCTTCGGTTCGTCGGGCGCGAGAAGGAAGGGGCCGCCTTTCTTGGGGCGGCGAGGGCGATGGTGGCGGCCTTCCCGGAGCTTGAGGGCTGGGTTCTGGAGAGTCCTCTGGAGGTCCATGGCTGTCGGGAGGACGCCGACCGCCTCCTGCGGGTCCTGCGCCATTTCCGGACCCGGCCCCTCGACGGACTCTACCTTCGCCAGCTCGACATCCCGGGGGTCGACACCAAGTTCATCGAAAGGCGGAAGGCCTTGATCTCCTCCCTTCTCGACCGGGTCCTCCCTCCGGAGCGGATCCGCCCGGAACATGGCGCCTCCCGGGATTTCTCCCGGCGCTATGGCCTGGTGGACAGGCCCTCCCTGGTGCGATTTCGCCTTCTCGACCCCGCCGTCAGGGTAGGGGGATATTCCGACCTGACCGTCCGGGTCTCCGAGTTTTCCGAAAATCCCCTTCCCGTCCGACGGGTCTTTGTGGTGGAGAACGAGATCAACGGGCTCGCCTTTCCGGACCAGGAGAGGAGCCTCCTCCTGTTTGGAGAGGGCTATGCCGTCGACCGTCTCTTCGGGGTCCGGTGGCTTTGCCGGACGGAGATCTTTTACTGGGGAGACCTCGACACCCACGGACTGGCGATCCTCGACCGTCTCCGGAGCGGCTTCCCCCAAACCCGCTCCCTTTTGATGGACCGGGAGACGCTTCTCTCCCATCGGGAGCTCTGGGTCGAGGAGCCCTCTCCCTTCGAGGGAGAGCTCTCCCGCCTCGACACTGGCGAGCGGGAGACCTTGGCGACCCTGCGCTCCCTTGTCCGGGCCGGGCGGGGAGTTCGGCTCGAACAGGAACGGATTCCCTTCGGGAGGGTTCTCGATGCGATCGGCCGGCTCGGGGACAAGGGGGACCCTTCCCGGGAAGGAAGATCGCCGGACCCGCTCGCGTGAGCCCTTTCCGGACCTTCTGGTTGTTCATTGTGTCCGGACCGAGGGACTCTCTTAGTCCGAAGAGCCTCGGGAGCCGGGAGTGAGCTTATCGAGGAAGGGCTCCTCTTGAGTCGGCCCTTTCTGTTCGGGTACAACTGTTCGGACAGCATCCCCTTATTCGCTAAGACGCCGCAAGACCTCGCCCTTCGGGGCGGGGAGAGACGTCGCGATTCGTCTTTCATCCTTTTTCCAGGAATGACCCGTCGATGACCGCCCCTTCCCAGAAAGGCCGGATCCTTCTGGCCAGTGCCATCGGAACCACCATCGAGTTTTTCGACTTCTACATCTTCGCCACGGCCTCGGTCCTGGTCTTCCCCGCCCTCTTCTTTCCTCAGGGCAATCCCTCCGCCGCCACCCTCCAGTCGCTGGCGACCTTTGCCCTGGCCTTTCTGACCCGTCCCGTGGGGGCGGTCCTCTTCGGCCATTTCGGGGACCGGGTCGGGCGAAAGGCCACGCTGGTGGCATCGCTCCTCACCATGGGGATCTCCACCGTCCTGATCGGCCTTCTTCCCACCTATCAGACGGCCGGGATCCTGGCGCCCCTGCTTCTGGCTCTCTGCCGGCTGGGGCAGGGGATCGGCCTGGGGGGGGAGTGGGGCGGGGCCGTCCTTCTGGCGACGGAAAATGNNGCCGGCCGGCGGGGATGGTACGGGATGTTCCCCCAGCTGGGGGCCCCGGCGGGCTTCATCCTCTCCACCGGGATCTTTCTGCTTCTCTCCAAGGTCCTCCCCCGGCAGGAGTTTCTCTCCTTCGGCTGGCGGATCCCCTTTGTCCTCTCGGCGATTCTCGTCTTTCTCGGGCTCTGGATCCGTCTTCGCATCCTGGAGACCCCCGAGTTCGCCCGGGTGCTCTCCCGGGGCGAGGAGGTCCGGCTTCCGGTGGCCCGGGTGCTGGTTCGCCACCCGAAAGCCCTGCTTGCCGGGATCTTTTCCCTCTTTTCGACCTTTGTCCTGTTCTATCTGATGACGGTCTTCACCCTGGGGTGGGGGACGACACATCTGGGCTACTCCCGGGAGAGCTTTCTCCTGGTCCAGATGGTCGGGGTGGTCTGCTTTGCCCTGTTCATTCCCGTCTCGGCCCACTATGCCGATCGCCGGAGTGCCCGGGAGGCGATGATGATCGCAACCGTCCTGATCTTTTTTTTCGGACTTCTCTTTGCCCCCATGATGGCGGCCAACCACACGGGGCGCCTCCTGGCCTTCTTCGTCGCCGGATTCTCCGTCATCGGGCTGACCTATGGCCCCGCCGGGACGATCCTTGCGGAGCTCTTCTCGGCCCCCGTCCGCTATACCGGCGCCTCCCTGGCCTTCAATCTGGCGGGGATCGTCGGCGCCTCCCCCGCTCCCTACATTGCGACCAGACTGGCCCAGAGCCATGGTCTCAAGGCGGTGGGACTCTATCTCTCCGCCACGGCGGTGGTCACCTTTCTGGCACTTCTCTTCGTGCGGCCGGCCAAGGAAGAGTCCGGGACCTGAAGAAAGAGCCCATGGGACACTCCTTGAGGCCTCCCCGTCCGTCTCGACGGGGGGGCCTTTTTTGTCTTTGCGATTGGCGAAGAACGGGAGGGAAGGGTGTCACAAGGTGCGGGTCGGGCCCTTTTTGAGGGAGCGCGCCCCCGAGACCCAGGGGTTGCCGTCAATGAAAAAGCGGAGGGGCCTTTCTGCCCACTCTCCCGCATAGTCCACACCGATCCGCGGGGATCGGGCAATGGGTCCCCGGGGGGAAAGGTCGGGGCTGTCCACGAGCCAAAGGGGAGGCGTCGCGAGATCGTGGCCCGTGAGGCTTCGGTCGATGGCAAGTGTCCGGCAGAGCCGGCCGGGGCCGCAGAGGGACCCGGGAAGGGCGACCAGAGGCTCCAGCGCCCGGATAAGAACGGCGCAGGGAGATCCTTCCGGCTCCGTGACCACGTTCAGACAGTGGTACATGCCATAGATCATGTAGACATAGGCCCGGCCTCCGGGACCGAACATCACGGCGGTGCGCGGGGTCTTTCCCCGGGCGGAATGGCAGGCGAGATCGTGGGCGCCGAGATAGGCCTCGACCTCCACGATGCGGCCGGCAAGCGGCCGGCCGTCGTGGTCTCTCAGAAGGATTTTTCCCAGAAGCTCCCGGGCCACCTCCTCCGTAGGGCGCTCGTAAAAGGCCCGGGGAAGAGGCGGGAGCCGGAGAAGATCGAGGGATCCTTCCATGGGGAGGAGCGTCTATTTGGGGAAGGGCCAGCGGAAGGCTTCGATCTCCGGACGGTCCATGCCCTGCTCCCGGGCAAAGCGCAGGTGGTCGATGATCTGCCCCTTGAGCCATTCCTTGGCATGGGCCCCCTTGCTCTGAAGCCGGGGGATCCGGTCGATGGCGTCGATGGCCAGCGAGAAGCGGTCGATCTGGTTTTCGATGGCGAGCTGCAGGGGGGTATTGATGCTCCCCTGTTCCTTGTAGCCGCGCACATGGAGATTCCTGTGGTTCGTTCTCCGGTAGGTCAGCTTGTGGATGAGCCACGGATAGCCGTGGAAGTTGAAGATGATCGGGCGGTCGACGGTGAAGAGGCTGTCGAAGTCCCGGTCGGAGAATCCGTGGGGATGCTCGCTCTGGGGAACGAGGCGGAAGAGGTCCACCACGTTGACGAAGCGGATGCGGATGTCGGGAAAGAGCTCCCGGAGGATCGCGGTGGCGGCGAGGGACTCCAGGGTGACGATGTCGCCCGCCGAGGCCATGACCACGTCGGGATCCTCGCCCCCGTCGCTCGACGCCCACTCCCAGAGGCCGATCCCCAGGGTGCAGTGCCGGATGGCCGACTCCATGTCGAGAAACTGCAGGTGGGGCTGCTTGTCGGCCACGATGGCGTTGACATAGTCGGTGCTCCGAAGGCAGTGGTCGGTGACGCTCAGGAGACAGTTGGCGTCGGGGGGAAGGTAGATCCGCACGACCTTGGGGCTCTTGTTGGTCAGGACATCGAGAAAGCCCGGATCCTGGTGGGTGAAGCCGTTGTGGTCCTGCCTCCAGACGGTGGAGGAGAGGAGAATGTTGAGGGAGGAGACCGGGGCTCTCCAGGAGACGTCCCCCCGGGATTTTTCCAGCCACTTGGCGTGCTGGTTGACCATGGAGTCGATGATGTGGACGAAGGCTTCGTAGGTGTTGATGAGGCCATGGCGTCCGGTGAGAAGGTAGCCCTCGAGCCAGCCTTCGAGGGTGTGCTCGCTCAGCATCTCCATCACATGGCCGGTGGGGGAGAGAAAGGTTCCGTCGGCGTCCTCGGGAAGGGTTTCGGCCATCCAGGCCTTGCCGGTGGCCTCGTAAAGGGCCTGGAGATGGTTGGAGGCGGTTTCGTCGGGGCCGAAGACGCGAAATTTCCCGGGATTCATCTTCATGACATCCCGAAGGAACTGCCCCATCCGAAGGGTGTTCTGGTCCACGACCCCTCCGGGCCGGGGAACGGGCACCTGATAGTCCCGGAAGTCGGGAAGGCGAAGGGGGATTCGCAGGAGCCCTCCGTTGGCCACGGGATTGGCGCTCATCCGGCGGGGGCCCTTGGGGGCCAGCTCCCGGAGCTCGGCGCGCAGGGTTCCGTTTTTGTCGAAGTGGTCCTGGGGGCGATAGCTCCGGAACCAGTCCTCGAGGATCTTGAGATGGGCCGGATTGGTGGCGGCGTCGAGGATGGGAACCTGATGGGCCCGGAAGGAGCCTTCGATCTTGTGTCCGTCGAGCTCCTTGGGGGCGGTCCAGCCCTTGGGGGTCCGGAGGACGATCATGGGCCACCGCCCCCGCTCCGGGCGGTCGGATTCCCGGGCCTTCTTCTGGATGGNNTCAGCCGATGCATGGGGAGAGGATCGTCCCCCTCGACGAAGTGGGGAACGTACCCGTAGCCCTCGAAGAGGCTTTTGATCTCCTCGCGGGAGATGCGGGAGAGGATGGTGGGGTTTGCGATCTTGTACCCGTTGAGGTGCAGGACGGGAAGGACGGCTCCGTCCTGTCTGGGGTTCAGAAACTTGTTCGAATGCCAGGAGGTCGCCATCGGACCGGTCTCCGCCTCTCCGTCCCCGACGACGGCCACCACCAGAAGGTCGGGGTTGTCGAAGGCCGCCCCGAAGGCGTGGGAGAGGCTGTAGCCGAGCTCGCCGCCCTCGTTGATGGATCCGGGGGTTTCGGGGGTGCAGTGGCTTCCGACCCCGCCGGGGTGGGAGAAGCGGCGGAAGAGCGTCTTCATCCCCTCCCTGTCCTGGCTCCGGTCGGGGTAGAGCTCGGAATAGGTTCCCTCGAGGTAGCCGTTGGCCAGGGAGGCGGGGGCGCCGTGTCCGGGTCCGCTGATGTAGATGGCGGAGAGGTCGTGCCTTTTGATGAGGCGATTGGCATGCGCCCAGACGAAGTTCTGTCCGGGATCCGACCCCCAGTGGCCGAGAAGGCGGGGCTTGAGATGGTCGGGAGAGAGGGGGGCTTCGAGGAGAGGATTGTCGCGCAGGTAGAGCATGCCGAGAGAGAGATAGTTGGCGGCCATCCAATAGTTATTGATGGATTCGATCTCTTTTTCGTCCGGCTCTTTTGCCATGGCCATGAAAACCTCCAGTGTTGAGGGGGGACGACGCGGGTTGTCAGGGACAATTCTAGCAGGATTGGAGCAAAGAGTCCCGGAAGGTGTTTTGAGCGATTTCTCAATGTCTTGGATAAGATTTCAAAAAGGGCCGGTCCATCTTTTTCGGGGGCTCTTCCCGATTCGCGATGGTCCGCTGCGGGGCTCGGGGTTCCGGAGCCTGCAAGTCGGACCTGGAGGAAGTCCTCTCCACGGGCACAGAGGGAAGGGGGAGTGTGATTTTCCGCTTCGTCTGCCTTTCCCGTTCGTTTTGCTTCGTCCCCTGCGTGCACAGGGGAGGGGAACCCCTGAAATTCCATCATTTTTTCGTTGTGATTTTCTCCTGCATTTCGTATGATGGTCCGGAATCGCGTTTGAGGGTTCATCGAGATATGAGGGGCAGAAGATGAAATCCATGGCGTCGCATGAGTTGAAGGCCCGCCGCATGGCGGAAAAGCTCCAGCTCTCTCCGGAGGAGATCGACCGGAGGAAGGCCTATCTTGGCATCGCCCCCGATGACGCCCGCGCCGTGTCGTCCCTTGAATCCTATGTGAGAGACCGGGCCCCGGAGTTCGTCGACCGGCTTCACGAACGAATCCTCCTCTTTCCGGATGCCGCGGCGATCCTGGAAAAGGCCCATGCCCAGTCCTGGCTCAAGGCGCGCCATGCCGAATATTTTGTCGAGCTGGTCTCCGGCGTCTATGACATGGACTACGTCCTCAATCGTCTTGCCGTCGGGATCACCCATCAGGAGATCGGTCTCGGTCCCGAATGGGTCCAGGCCTCCTTCGGCCTCTTCCTCGAATGGATCCTCCAGTGCTCCCGCCAGGACCCCTCCTCTCCCCTTGCCAAAAATCCCGTCCTCATGGAGGTCCTGTCCAAGCTCACCCTGTTCGACTCAGGGTTGGTCATGGACTCCTACTTCATGGCCGAGCGGGAGAAGGCCGAAGTCCTCTCCCGGGTCTTCGACACCAATGCGGAGGTGGTCTGGATCCTGGACGGACAGGGACGCATCCGCCATGCCAACCGGACGACCCGGACGCTGACGGGGTATTCCCCCGAAGAGATCGTCGCCCGTCCCGTTCCGGAGTTCTTTCTCCCATCGGAGGATCGCCCCTCGCCCCGCCTGGCCGATCTCGAGGAGTCGGCGGCCCGGGAGGGACACTGGCAGGGCGAACTCGTCGTTCGCCGGAAGGATGGATCGGGCGTGACGGTCTGGGCGACGCTGAACCTTCTCGGAGAGGAAAAGGGGCAGGGGACCATCCTGGAGTTCCGGGACAGGACAGCCGAGAAAAAAACGGAGCAGGACCTTGTGGCCAAGACGGCGGATCTCGTCCGCTCCAACCGGGACCTCGAGCAGTTCGCCTATGTGGCCTCCCACGACCTTCAGGAACCCCTGCGCATGGTCACGAGCTATACCCAGCTCCTGGCCCGGCGCTACAAGGGACAGCTTTCGGCGGAGGCCGACGAGTTCATCGGATTTGCGGTGGACGGGGCCGTGCGCATGCAGGCCCTGATCAATGCCCTGCTGGCCTATTCCCGGGTGGACTCCCGGGGGAAGCCCCTGGTGGTCTGCGACATGAACGCCGTTCTTGACCACGCCCTCGACAATCTCAGGCTGGCGCTGGAGGAGTCGGGCGCGTCGATCGTCCGGGGGGATCTTCCCCGGGTGATGGGAGACCCCGTCCAGCTGATGCAGCTTCTCCAGAACCTGGTGGGCAATGCCGTGAAGTTTCGGGCGAAGGACCGTCCTCCGGTCGTCGAGATTGCGGCCCAGAAGGAGGGCGACCTCTGGCGCATCCATGTCTCGGACAACGGCATCGGGATCGATTCCCAATACTTCGACCGGATCTTCGTCATTTTCCAGCGCCTGCACACCAAGGAAGAGTATCCGGGAACGGGTATCGGCCTCGCCATGTGCAAGCGCATCGTCGAGCGCCACGGAGGGACGATCGATGTCTCCTCCACTTTCGGAAGCGGCTCGACCTTCACCTTTACGCTCCGGGAGGCCGGGGAGGGCCAGAATGCCTCCCCGCCGGACGCCTGATTCCATAACAGAAAGGATTGTTCGTGGCAAGAATCGAGGAAGTGGGACGCCCGGTGGAGTTTCTGCTGGTGGAGGACAATCCGGGAGATGTGCGGCTGACGCAGGAGGCGCTCAAGGACAGCAAGGTCCGGAACAACCTGAACGTGCTGGGGGACGGACTGAGCGCCCTGGCCTTTCTCCGCCGGCAGCCCCCGTATGAAAATGCTCCCCGCCCGGACATCATCCTTCTCGACCTCAACCTTCCCAAGATGGACGGGAGAGAGCTTCTCTCCCACATCAAGGCCGACCCCAAGCTCAAAAGGATCCCCGTGGTGGTGATCACCTCCTCCGAGGCGGAGCAGGACATTCTCCGGACCTACGACCTCCATGTGAACTGTTACGTCACCAAGCCGGTCGACCTCGACCAGTTCATCAAGGTCGTCCAGTCCATCGAGACCTTCTGGCTGACCATCGTCCAGCTTCCCCTCCCTGACAGCTCGGAGGCCTGACCGTTGATCGACCGCTCCCTCAGGATCCTTTTTGTCGAAGACAACCCGGGAGACATCCGTCTTGTCCGGGAGATGCTCATCGCGGCCGACGAGGAGCGCATCGAGCTCTCCTTTGTGAGCCGGGTGGGGGAGGTCAGGACGCGCCTGGCCCAGGGGGGGATCGATGTCATCCTCCTCGACCTGAACCTTCCCGATGCGAACGGGCTCTCGGCAGTGGAGCACATCCATGCCGACTTCCCGGAGATCCCCCTCGTGGTCCTCTCCTCGGTCATCGACGAGGAGCTGGCGGTGGCCTCCCTCCAGGCCGGGGCCCAGGACTTCCTCGTGAAGGGGATGATCAACGGCCCCCTGCTGACCCGCTCCATCTTCTACGCGATCAAGCGCAAGGACCTCGAGGACCAGCTCCTCTTCAGCCTCCACCACGACAGCCTCACCGGCCTCTTCAACCGGAAGTTCCTGATTGCCGAACTCGAGCGGACGATCCGGCGGAGCCAGTCGTCGGGAGGAAAGTTTGCCGTCCTGCTCCTCGACCTTTCCCGATTCAAGTCGATCAACGACACCTATGGCCACGGGGTCGGGGACAGCCTCCTGATCGAGGTGGCCCGCATTCTCTCGGGGATGCTCGACCCCGGAATGATTCTCGCCCGCATGGGGGGAGACGAATTCGGCTTCATTCTCCCCGCTCCCGGCGAGGGGGACGAGGTGGGCCGTTTCGCCCGNNCGAGGTGGGCCGTTTCGCCCGCCGGATCCGGCAGGAGCTTTGCCGGGTCCATACCATCGATTCCATCGAGATCGATCTCGACCTCGTCATCGGGATCAGCCTCTTCCCCGACGACGGGATTTCCGCCGAAGACATGGTCCGCAAGGCGGCCCGGGCTCTGGACATGGCCATCGACCGCCACGACTACGACTATACCCTTTACAACAGCAGCATGGACGAGGTGATCCGGAAGCGAAAGGCGCTCATGTCGGAGTTTTCCCGGGCCATCGCGGAGAAGGAGCTCGTCCTCCACTTTCAGCCCATCATCAACCTCCGATCCCGCGCCGTCTCCGGGGTCGAGGCCCTCGTCCGCTGGAACCATCCCGATCGGGGGCTTCTCCTTCCTGGAGAATTCCTTCCCGAAATTGCGGGAACCGAGCTTCTCGTCTCCATGGGGGACTGGGTCCTGGAGTCCGCCCTGGATCATCTCTCGCGCTGGTCCGCCCGGGGCCTTGACCTTCCCATCAGCATCAATGTCGACCTGCTGCAGCTCCGGCGGGAGGAGTTTGTTCCCCGTCTCTTCGACCTCCTTGCCGCCCATCCGGAGGTTCCGGCCCATCGTCTCGAAATCGAGATTCTGGAGACCTCCACCGCCGAAGGCTTCCATGAGTTTCCCGAGGTGCTCCGGAGGATCCATGAGCGGGGAGTCCGCCTGGCCATCGATGATTTCGGGACCGGCTACTCCTCCCTCTCCTATCTCAAGAACCTCCCGGTGGACACATTGAAGGTCGACCGGGGATTTGTCATCGGGATGCTCGACAACCGGGAGAATCTGGCCATCATTGAGAGTATCGCGAGTCTGGCCCGGATCTTCGGCCACGGGGTCGTGGCGGAGGGCATGGAGCGTCCGGAGTTCATCCCCCTTCTCCAAAAGCTCGGATGCGACTTTGCCCAGGGCTATGCGATCGCGCGGCCCATGGCCGAAGAGGTCTTTCTCGACTGGGAAAGGGGCTGGCGATCGGGCAAGGCCCCCGAGCCCTTCCGTCCGATATCGCCCGCTCCCGAAATCTCTGTCCTGTCCAATGAGGTGGAGTATTTTGTCTGGCTCCAGGGGGTTCTCTCCCTGGCTCAGAAGGCCTGCTTTGCCGCCCTCTCTCCGGAGGAGGTTCTCTTTTTCCAGAATGCTCCGGTCCATGTCTGGAGAGAGGGGGCTTCGGAGTCTCTCTATCGGACAATCCCGGCCTTTACCCAGCTGGAATCGGCCCACCGGGAAGCCGACTCGCTCTCCCGGCAGCTCCTTGACCCCATCCGGGAGCGCGATCTCGAGGCGATCCGGGATCTCTCCCGTCAGCTGCTCCTCCTCCGCGACGAAATCCTCTCCCTTTACGGGACGCTACAGAAGGAGGTCCTCTTCCAGACCCTTCTGGGAACGCGCGCGAAACGATGATGCTGTCTCGGGGGAAGAGTCCCTCCCCCTCACCGAAGGTCCTTCCGCCGACCGAGGGGGTGGAAGAGAAGAAGGCGCTCTCCAAACCGCCTTCGTCGGCGAAACGGGGGACCGAAAGGCAGCGCGCGGTCCACAGACCCCTCCAGGTTTTTTTCCTGACCTCCGAGGTCTCTCCGGTGGCGAAGACCGGAGGTCTGGCCGACGTTTCCCGGGCCCTTCCCCTGGCCCTGGCGGAGTCGGGCGTCGATGTCCGGGTCGGGACGGTGGCCTTTCGCGGCGTGGATGCCCTCCCGGGATTCTCTCTCCGGAAGACCTTCGTGGCCCCGACACCCGTTGGGCCCCAGAGCTTCCGTCTCTTCGTGGGGAGCCTGGGTCCGGGGCTCGTTCCGGTCTATGCCCTCGACCCGGGAGGGCTCTTCGACCGCCCCGCCCTCTATGGGGAAGGAGGGGGAGAGTATCCCGACAACTTTCTCCGTTTTTCCCTCTGGACCCATGGACTTCTCGCCCTTCCCCGCCTCCTGGGCTTTTCTCCCGACATTGTCCATGCCAACGACTGGCAGAGTGCCCTGGCCATTCCTCTCTTGCCCCATGTGGATCCGCAGGGAGCCGTCCGGCTCCGGACGGTCATGTCCATTCACAATATGGCCTATCAGGGGGTCTATCCCCTCGAGGATTGGCCCCTGACCGGACTCTCCCCCTCCTACAACCATTTCGATGCCCTGGAATACCACGGCCGCCTCTCCCTGCTCAAGGGAGGGATCCAGTTCGCCGATATGGTCACCACCGTGAGCCCCTCCTACAGGAGCGAGGTTCTCCACGAACCCATGGGATTTGGCCTCTCTTCGGCTCTCCGCCATCGGGGGGACCGGTTCGTGGGGCTTTTGAACGGGATCGATGACGAAGAGTGGAACCCCCAGACCGACCCTCACCTCCCGGTCCATTACGGAGTGGGGACACTGGCCCGCAAGGAGGGGCTCAAGGAAAGGCTCCTTCGGGAGTGGGGTCTTTTCGGAAGGGGGCCGCTGTTCGGGGTCGTCTCCCGCATGGTGAGCCAGAAGGGTCTCGACCTTCTCGCCCGGGCCCTGCTTTCGGAGGACCCTCTTCGGGAAGACCGGGGGAGCTGGGTGGTTCTGGGCTCGGGAGACCCCGGAATCGAGGGGCTCTGGCGCGAGGTGGCCCGCCGGTTTCCCGGTCGGGTCCATCTGACGATCGGCTTTGACGAGGGGCTCTCCCACCGCATCATGGGGGCGTGCGACTTTCTGGTCGTTCCGTCGGCCTATGAGCCCTGCGGACTGACCCAGATGTATGCCATGCGCTACGGGACGCTGCCCCTCGTGAATCCCACGGGAGGGCTCATCGATACGGTTGTCGACGGCGAGACGGGACTTTGGCTGGGAGAGCTTTCGGAGGAGGGGATCCTTGCGGGGATCGAACGGGCGTCGGTCCTCTACGGCTCCCCGAAAAAAATGAAGGAGTCGAGGCGCCAGGCCATGAAGGTCGACTCCAGCTGGCTTGGCCGGGCCCGTGAGTACGAGGGGCTCTATCGGGAGACGCTTGAATTGCCTCCCTGGCATCTTCCTCGGGCATAGGGACCGAGGAAAGAGGAAAGGGAAACGGGGCCGAAGGGCCCTTTTCTTTACTTCGGGTTGATCTTGTTGGCGGCCATGATGGCCCGGATCATGGCCGTTCCTCCGATGACGAAGGCCAGAAGAACGCCTCCGATCACAATGTAGTCCATGGCGTTCCAGGAACCTGTTCCGCTTTGTCCGGTCATGATGTCTCCTTTAATAGAGAGAGAAAGATGTGGATGATGGGGGCGGGAGGTCTCCGGCTCAGCGAGCCTGACCTTCCTTCTTCAGTCTGTCGAGGCTCAGGATGACGATCCGGTCCTTCTCGAGACGGATGACCCCGGCCATGGTAAAGGCCCCCAGGGAACGGGAGACGGTCTCCCGGGTGACCCCCGAGAGCGAGGCCAGCTCCTGTCGGGTGAAACGGTCCGGGATAAAGGGGGTCTCTCCGTCCAGACCGCCCTCCTTGGTGTAGATCTCGAGAAGTGACCGGGCGACCTTCTGGTAGGAGTCTCCATAGGCCATGTGCATCAGCTTGGCATCGGTCTCCCGGAGGCGGGCCGAAAGAGTTGTCAGAAGCCTGAAGGCCATGTCGGGAGACTCCCTCATCAGGTCCAGGAGCGGAGGTCCCGGAATCGAGACGACCTGCGAGGGTTCGAGGGTCTCCACCGTCGCGGTCCTTCCCCTATTGTCCCATAGGGAGACCTCTCCGAAAAAGTCCCCGGAGTAAAGGACGGCCAGCGTGATCTCCCGCCCCGCCGGATCTTCGGCGCTCACCTTGACCGATCCCGAAAGAAGCAGGTACATCTCCGACCCGACCTCGTTGGCCTCGACAATCCGGTGTCCCGGGCGATAGCGCCGAATTTTCGAGAAGATTGCCAACCGCTCCTTGTGTTCCGGCGTCAGCCCCTGGGAAAGAGGATGGGTGTCGAGGGCTTCCGGAAGAGAGAGGTCCTCATGATGAAGGTCGTTGGGCGAAAGTGAAGGGCTCAATGGGGGTCGCGTTCTTTTTCTGCTGGATTGTCATTCTTTCTTGCCAGTTCTCCGAAGAGTCCCGCGAGGGGTCAGGGTCAGGGTCTCTTACGGAGAGTTCCGGCGTTTTCCGTCCGAAAGGTTGGATCGAGCCTTGAGTTTATCCTTCCTGAGCCCCCCAGACAAGGGGAGGGCGGAGAGTCCTATTCCCGGGTTTATCCTTTTTCCTGTCTTGCAGGGGCTCCGGTGGGAGCAGGAATAGGAACCGGCCGGGAGGGAGTGCCGGGAGAAAGGGGTGGGAAGCGGGACGCCTTGTCTCTCGGGACTGTTGCTTGTGCGGCTCGCCTTAGATCATGAGCCGGTCATGGGCGCGACCGCGAAAGGGGGTTCCCGCGCCCGGGAAGAAAGGATGGAAGAAGAAATTTTTTTCCTTGATCTTATTTTTATACTTGTGTAAACTGCATCCCGGGCGAGGGACTGGCTCAGCTCACTCCCCGGAGTGAGCTGTCTTTTCCGGGAGATGCCGAGCATTGTGTCGCCTCTCGATGTGTGGATGCCGCAACCGGACGACTAAACTGTTCCGGAAGCTTTGTGCGGGAGAGTCGCGGAGGGAACGGAGAAACGATTGTTCTCTATGGGAGGAAAGCTGAGATGAGACCGGGACAAAGACGAAAGCTCCAGGCTTTGGGGGCCATGGCTCTTTTCCTTCTTGCCTCCTGTGCCACCGGCACAGGAGGCAATGCCTCCACCGCATCGTCCGCGCCGTCTGCCCCTCGGAACGAGAGCCGGATTCCTCTGCTTTCCCGACTTTTCTTCCACCATTCCTCTCCGGCTCCTGCCCCCGTGACGCCCCCCCCGGTCAAGGCGGTTTCGACCCCGCCCCCGGTTCCGGCACCCCGGGGACTCTTTTCCAATATTCCCGATGATCCCAGCATCCAGCTTTATATGGACTACTTCGAATATGCCCAGCATCGTCAGTTCAAGAAATGGCTCGAACGCTCCCACGAGTTTCTTCCGACGATCCGGGCGACCTTTCGCCAGGAAGGACTCCCGGAGGATCTGGCCTATCTCTCCCTGATCGAGAGCGGATTCAGCTCCAGAGCCTATTCCAGGTCCGGAGCCGCGGGTCTTTGGCAGTTTATGAGGGGCACGGGAATCAAGTATGGCCTCCAGGTCAACTGGTGGATCGACCAGCGACGGGACCCTGTTCTGGCGACCCGGTCGGCGGCCCTCTACCTGAAGGACCTTCACGAGGAGTTTGGCTCCTGGGCGCTGGCCCTGGCCGCCTACAATGCCGGAGAAGGGCGGGTGGCCAATGCCGTGGCCCGAACGGGGACGAAGGACTACTGGAAGATTCGGCAGACACGGGCTTTTTCCCGGGAAACCCGCAACTATGTCCCGAAATTCATCGCCGCCATGAGAATTGCCAAGGATCCGGCGAAGTATGGCTTCACCGACCTCGACTACCACAGCCCCGTGACACTTCGGCAGGAGGTTCTCCACCATTCGGTGGAGATTCGCCGGCTCTCCCGGGCGATGAACATGTCCGTTCTCGAGTTCCTCACCTATAATCCCCAGTTCATCCGATGGGCCACCCCTCCGAAGATCAAGGACGTCTCGGTGAACGTTCCCTCCACCTTTCCTGCCGACCTCGCCTCGAGGCTGGCCTCCCTTCCTCCCAGCGGGATCAACCCGGATGTTCCCGTCTACCGGGTGGAGTCGGGGGATTCCCTCTGGAGCATCGCGCATCGTTTCCATACGACGGTGGCCGATCTTGTGGCGGCCAATCGCCTTGAAAGCCGCCGCCTGAGACTTCGCCAGAAGCTGGTGATCCCCCGGGAGCACCAGCATGGCTCCTCCCGTCGCGGAGCGGTGCTGGCCCGGAACCGCCATTTATCCTCGCCCAAAGGGTCCCGGGGATGGCTTGACCACCGCATCCGTCCGGGGGACTCGCTCTATCGGCTGGCGCACCACTATCGAACCTCCGTGCGCGACATCATCGCCCTCAACCATATTCCTCCCCGCCGGACCCTCAGGGTGGGCGACCACATCATGATTCCCGTCCGATAGCCTCGATGAGGGGGAAGGCATCCTTTCCCCCCTCGAGGAATCCAAAAAAGCCCTTGACAAGGAAAAAGTTTCCCCTTATAATTGCCAACGTGGGGTTCTAGATGGGAGCCGTGCATGTTTTGCCGTCTTCGGCGCATGCAGGGACATACCTCACGATTCTCCCTTTCATTCCAAGGTTTCAACCGGAGGTATTCGCATGGCAAAAGGTAAGGTCAAGTGGTTCAATGCCAACAAGGGTTACGGGTTCATCTCCCAGGAAAACGGCGAGGACATCTTCGTCCACTATTCCGCAATCCAGACCCAAGGGTTCAAGACGCTTGACGAGGGTCAGGCTGTTGAGTTCGAAATCACCCAGGGACCCAAGGGACCTCAGGCGGCCAACGTCATCAAGGACTAGGTCGGCTTGAGAGAGTGTAAGACTGATGTTCCTGTGGCGTTTTTAGTCAATGAGGTAGGAAAAGGGACCTTAAGGATCTGAAAAGAACGGCAAGGATCAAAAGTCATTATACATACTCTTATGATACCCAATACCGAAGGAGGACCCCGAAAGGGGTTCTCCTTTTTTTGTGCCTTTTTTCGTGCGATCCTTTGTGATTAGGCGAGATGGGGTCATTGTGGAAATCGCCTTGGAGAAGACGGGATCGGGGAGAAGATGAGGAAATCGTCTGTCGAAAGCTCGGGTTTCACCCTTCTTGAGATCATGGTGGTTCTTTTTCTGGTCGCCCTTGTGGCGATCCTCGTTCTCCCGAAGCTTTCCCTGCGACATGAGGCGAAGCTTCCCGCTTTGGCCCGCCGTCTCTCGGGAGAGATCCGGACGCTCCAGTGGGAAGCCATCTCGCGTCAGAGGATGCTCCGGCTCGACTACGACCTCGATCGGGGAGCCTTTTCCGCTTCGATGCTGGCCCCCTCGGGGACTCTCTCCCCCTTCGAAACCACGGGAGTCCATCCCTTCCGGCTTTCCTCCCCGCTCCGGATCCGACGGATCCGCGTCCTTCACCAGGGGAAGGTTACCGATGGCAAGACCTTTACCCAGTTTTTTCCCACGGGGTCGGTGGAGCCCACGACGATCGTTCTCGATGACGGAGACCACCGCATGACACTGATTCTCCACGGCATCACCGGACGGATCGAGGTTGTGGACGGCGAGGAATCTCCCTCGTCGGCCCCGCCCTTCTATGGCCCATNNGAGATCCCGACGTTGGAGTCCGGCGATGAGTAGTCCGGCGAGCCGCTCCTCCGGGGAGGAGGGATTCACCCTCGTGGAGGTGATGGTGGCGCTCTTCATCTTTGCCGTGGCGGTTCTCTCTCTCCTGGCCATTCGGGCCCAGACGGTCAGGATGGTCGACCGGACGGAGGAGACCCTGAAGCTGGCCGACCTTGCCAACATGAAGCTCGCCGAAATTGTGGCCCAGGGATTCCTGCCTCCGGGGATCCTCACGGGGCGATTCAAGGCTCCCTATCGGGACTACCGGTGGCGCGAGGAGGTCTCTCCCGCCCCTCTTCCGGTGATCCGGCAGGTCCGCCTTACAGTGACCCATGGGCGCGGAAAAAACGCCCATTCCTTCTCTCTGGTGACCTATGTCTCGAACATCCCCTAGGGGCGCCTTGCGACGTCAGGTGCGCCCGGGGAGCGACGAAGGTTTCACTCTTCTCGAGGTTCTCGTGGCCTTCGGGATCCTGGCGATCATCCTAGGGCTCCTCTTCGAAGCCATCCGGCAAACCGACATGACGATTGCCCATGTGGAGAGGAAGACCCGTTTCGAGCGCAAGATGGAGGTCATCCGCTACCTCCTGCGCAACGAACTTCTTTCGGCCTACCTCAATCAAAATGATCCGCTCACTCTTTTTATGGGATTCCCGAACAAGACGGCAGGAAGGGAGACGGACTCGATTCTCTTTACCACCCTGGATCAGACCCGCCTGAGCCAGGGCGCGCCCATCTCCCATCTTGAGGGGGTCGAATACATGCTCTTCCAGGACCCGGCCTCCCGATATTTCACCCTGGTCCACGAGCAAAATACCAATCTGCTCTCTTACGGAACCCAGGCGGTCATCCCCGAAACAATCCTGTCCCGGATCTGGTCTTTTCGCATCCGGTACTTTGACGGGATGCTCTGGACAGACCGCTGGAATTCGGTCCAGAACCATTCGCTTCCGCCGTTGGTGCGTTTCGATATTGTGCTTGTGAACGAAAAGGGGAAAAAAGAGACGTTTTTTGAAGAGATACAGATACCGTCGGCGATGACCGGCCAGGTTCAGGGAGGGGGAAATCAGATCCCGGAAGGATCCGGGTCCACCGGGAACTAGTGAAGTTCGGGGTGGCCGGATACGGGACTTTGTTCCGTCGAAGAGTGGAGCGAAGTGTTCCTGAGATCGTCCCAGCAGGGCGTGCAGATGTAAATGCCCGGAGACTTGCTTGTGGAGATGGTGGCGATCCTGTCACAAATTTCGCACTCAACGAGGAACGTTTGCTTGTTCTGCATAAACGCCTCGCTTTCTACGCGCACTTTTAAGTCTATTCCTCGCCCCTTCCTCATGTCAATGAGGATTTTCGTTGGGGTGAGCGACGAATTTTAGGACGCGTCTCCCGTCAAGGATCTTTTGACCAGTTGCCCGCGCATTCCCCTTCTGGGGCCACAGGCCAAGAGGGGGCAATCGGACGATTTTGTTTTCCTCTTCCCGCTTTTTCAGGTGTTCCTTGAGATTCCACCGAGGGGCGCACCCAAAATCAATGTCGGTTTTTGGGACACTTGACTGCGTCGCCAGAATGGTTACCATCGAAAGATCGGCCAAAGATTATCAGAAACCCTTTCTGATTCAACAAGAATACTTCCTCCCTGCAAACGACCCGGAAAGGATAGGTGATCTCGTTGAAAATTCCATATGATCAAAATAAATCATTAGAGTTTTTGGATCTTCTTCTTGGTAGGTCCAGGTATCTTGTTTTTGTGGCGGTCCTTTCGGTGATGGTCAGCGCATTTTCCCTGTTTCTGATTGGCGCCGTCCAGGCCGTTCGGGCACTTTATCGATCCTGGTCCGATGTGGCGCATGGAATCTTTTACGCCCACGGGATTTCGATGAGCCGGGATCTGAATATCGTCAGCACAATGCTTGAAGCGGTTGTTTTTTATCTGGTGGGGGTAGGTCTTTACAGCCTGTTTATCTCGCCCCTGAATGTCGCAGTCGCCCTTGGAATCGAATCCCTGACCGACCTGGAAAGCAAGATTCTGAGCGTCATCATCGTCATCATGGGGTCAACATTCCTTCAGCATTTTGTTCGCTGGAAAGATCCGGAAGGAACACTTGAGTTCGGTGGGGCATTGGCGATCGTTGTCGTTTCTCTCGTGTCACTTCAGTGGCTGGGACACCGGGTGACGGAAATGCAGAAGTCCTCCAGTCTGAAAACGCAGATCAGAGCCCAACAGGAAATGTTTCACGAATTGACCGAACAACACGAGGTCCGGACGGACAAAAGCGGGGAAAAAACGGAATAGGACACGCAGCACGAAATCCATCGCTTAGGAGTGCGTTCCGATAAGCGGGATATATCGGGATGACCGTCACCTCCTCAGGGAGGATCACGTCGGTTAAAAGATCAGCGGTGTGGCTCTTTCGACGCGTTCCGGGAAGGGAGAAAGAAATTCCGGTCCTGTTGACATCCTCTCCTTCCTTACCGCTTTCGCGACGAGCGAAGCGAGAGGGAGGGGCGGATGTCAATGGACCCGACAACCTGCCCAGGCTCTTGAGAGTCCGGGACAAGGTCGAGAGCCCTTCCTTGGGGAGAAGATTCGATTGGGACGCAGGGAAAGGAAAACGCGGAAATCCAACCCCGCCATCAGAGGCTTCCCGTTCCCGCGATCCGTTGAGGGAGAGGGGAAGGTCAGCTCATGGGGGGGCTCAGAGATGGATTCCCACCGTCAGGGGAAAGTAGAGGAAGGTCCCGTTTCCATAATTGGTTCCCGGAAGGATCGCCAGCTTGAATTCCGCGAAGACTCTCGTGAAGGAATACCCGATGCCGACATCGTAGTAGGAGGTGGTCGAGGAGCCTCCCGGGTAAAATCCTGGGGCGATGCCGACATCTCCCACCACGTAGAAATCCCCCGGCGATCCTTGGGTCAGTCGATACCCGCCCCCCACGGTGATGGGAAGAAGGAAGACCCCCGGTCCGGGGAAGTTGGTGATCTGCACCCCGCCCCGGACAAAGAAGCTGGAGGTGACAAAGGCGTTCCAGTCGACGCCGGCTCCCCACCCTTGCCCGAAGGTGTAGGGGGCATTGGAACCGTCGACCGTTCCCGGTATATACTCACCGAAGATGTCGGGAAGGGCATCGGCGGAGGCACTCGCCGGGCTCATGGCCAATGGAGCCATCATGGCCATGAAAAATCCCGCAATCACAAGCATTTTTGAAAGGGAGGTGGGAACGTTGATGAGAGACTCCTTGGCTGGCTTTTTTTTCTTCGGGAGATTGTCGGGCCGTCCGGAAGGCGAGGCGGCCGGGAGGTTCCCGAAGAAAAAAACGGTGTTTTTCCGATCCGGTCTTTTATTGTTAGCCTTTCTTGGGCTTTTTTTCAAGGGAGCCGGTCCGGCCCTGGCCGACAGCTCGGGACAGGGCACCCCCAATTCCCCCAATACCCCCACGACGCCCTTCATGCCCATGATGGGGATGTTCGGGGGGGGGAGCAATCAGCCCTTTTCCCCCATCCGCTCGGGAATTCTCCGGTACCCCTCCCAGGGGCACAGGACCTCCTCCGATCCCGCCTCCTGCGAGAGCTTCCATTACAATTCGAGGCCGCCGAGCTCCGGACCCATGACCGACACCTACATTCCCAAGAACGATCTTCCGGAGAGCGGAATTTCTCCCTGCACCATCGTCAATGTCATCCGCCGGGGGAACGTCATCTTCTTCTACGATCCCTCCCGCCTGACGCCCGAAGGAGTGCAGACCCTCCATCAGATTGTGAGCGACGATACCTCGCCCGATGGTTTCCTGCAGCAGCAGAAGCTGGGCTACGGGGTGCTTCTCGTCAAGGCCAAATATACCGATCCGCTGGTCCTTCTCGCCTGGAGGAGAATCCTTCCGCTCAAGTTCATCGACCGGATCAAGATCAACCTCTTCCTCTCCCGCTATCGGGGACAGATCGCCCGAAAGCGCTGATCCCGAAAGTCCAGGCGGGGCGGGGCTTCGGGGTCCTTCGGGAGAGGGATTCGGGAGACGGGGCTTCGATGTGGTAGAATGACCCAAGGGATTCTTCCGGGGCCGTGAGAGTGAGGACAGGAGGGAGTCGCGCAAATGGTCAACCAGAATGCCTTTCTTCTCCTGTATCTTCTTCCGGTGGAGGGATGTCGCCAGAGACTGGGCTTCCGCCGGGGGAGGATCCTGCCCTTTCCCGGGACGCCCGGTCGTTCCCTGGGCGGCATTCACCTTCTTCTTCACGATGCCCGCACCGCCACCCTGACCCTCCTCCCCGGCTATGGGGAGTGGGAAGGGGTGAGGGGGTTCTGGACGACCTCGGCCGAGCCTCCCCTCCCGCTTCGCTACCGAATGGTCGAAGGCGGGGGGCGCCGGACGTACCTCTTCGAACTCTCCTCCCGTGAGGGGGTCTTTCTTCGCCTCTCTCCGGGGTGGCGTTTTCCCGTAAAAAAGTCGATTCCCTTCCTGGACTCCCGGGGCGGAATCGTCCATGCCCGTTGTGACCTGGGGCAGGGCTTTTCCATGGTCGATGCCGACGTTCGCTGGCCCGGGTCCCTGGCGGGTCTTTTTTCTTCCTCGACGCGCCTGCTTGCCCTCTCCTATGCCTCTTCGACGGTGTCGGCGAAGGAAATCGTCGCCGGGAAGGTCTTCGACTTCATTCCCGGAGCCGTTCTCGGCCAGGATATGAGGGAGATCCGCTCCCGGCGCGTGGGCCATGTTCTCGAGAGCGAGCACCTGACCCATTCAAAGTAGGCCGGATCCATTCACGCCCGTTTGCTCCCCTTCGCGTCCATTTGCGGCAGGGGCTGGGCCAGAAAGTCGGGGAGACCCTCTTTCGCATCGTTCAAGCGAGGTTTTGATGTCTCTCCCTGTCAGACTGTGTGCTGCTGTCGTCCTTTCTTCGGCGGCCTTTCTTTCCGCATGTCAGAGTCTTTCCCCCTCCGGCGGCTCTCCCGTCTCGGGGGCGACCTCCGGCCATCGGACAGGCGGGGTCAAGCAGGAGACCCGGATTCCTCTCGGGGGACTCGGCCATCCCGATCCGGCCTATCCGTGGCAGGCCTATTACCATGAGATTGCGGCGGATGTGGCTCTGACCCTCGACAATCCCTATCTGGCCAAGGATGAGGTGGAAAAGGCCCTGGTCTATCGTCCCGACTCGGTCTATCTCGGGCTTATGAAGGCGCGGGTGCTTCTCAAGACGGGAGACCTCCGGGGGGCGGAGCTCCAGGCCCGACAGGTGGCCTCGAAGCATCCCAGCCGCCTGGGGCCCTGGCTCACCCTGGGGACGATTCTCCAGATCGCGGCGGCGCAGGAGGTCAATCCGGAGAAGAGAAAGGCCATTCTCCGGCAGATCGTCAAGGTCTACCGAAAGCACGTTCTGACCCTCGACCCCCTCAAGGACGAGGCCTATATCGCCCTCTCCGACGTCTACTCCAAGGAGGGGCGTCCCGACAAGAGCCGGGCCATTCTCGAAGAGGGAGTCCGGCGTTCGAAGAGCTCCGACTATCTTCCGTTTTATCTCGGATTCCAGGAGGAGAGGAACGGGAACATCGGGAAGGCGATCGCCCTCTACCGCCTCTCCCTCCAGCGGAACCCCCGATTCGCTCCGGCCCTCGGCGCCCTGGGAGATCTCTTCTCGAAGCAGGGAGACTGGGAGGACGCCCGGGCTCCCTACGAGCGGCTCCTCTCCATGGAGGACGTCGGGCGGATCGATCTTGAGGTCAAGCTCCTGAAAACCTATTTCGCCCTCAAGCTCTATCCCCAGGCGGTCGACCTGCTCAAGCGGGCCATCTACGAGCATCCCCGGAACAACCGCCTGCCCCTGATCCTCTCCTCGCTCCTCGTCCAGGAAAACCGCTACGACGAAGCCATCCGGCAGATCGAAGCGATCCTCAGGACCCACCCCGAAGATCCCCGTCTCCTCTCCTTTCTGGGGTCGGTCTACGAAAAGTCGCTTCACTTCACCCGGGCCATCGCCACCTACCGGCTGATGATCCACCGCTTCCCCAACCTGTACGAGGGCTCCTACGACCTGGGAGACCTCTATCGCCGCCTGGAGAACGACTCCAAGGCCGTCGTCTACCTCGAAGAGGCGGAAAGCCTCTCCTCGGAACGCTGGGAGATCCCCTTTTCCCTGGCGCTGGCCCGCATGGACCAGAAGCGCTACCCCGAGGCCATCGCGGAGATCCGTCGCGCCCGGACGCTCTCCCCCAAAAACCCGATCCTCCTCTTCAACGAAGCGATCCTCTACGACCAGTGGGACCACAAGCGCTATCTCCCGAAAGTCCTGGACCTTCTCCACCGCTCCCTTGCCCTCGACCGGGGATTTGCCGATGCCCTGAACTATCTGGGGTATACCGAGGTCCTGATGAAGGGAGACCTGGTGGGTGCCCGCTACATGATCCTGCGCGCCCTGACCGACGACCCAAAAAACGGGGCCTACCGGGACAGCCTGGGGTGGCTCTACGACCGCCAGGGGCATTATGCCAAGGCCCTTCGCGAAGAGTCCCAGGCTCTGTCGGCCATGCCTCACGATCCCACGGTCCTGGACCATATGGGCCGCATCGAGCGCCATCTGGCGATGGCATCGAAAGGGGCGGCGAACGATCCCGGGCGCATGGAGCTTCTGCGCTCCCTCCTTTTGGGCAAGAAGGACCAAAGAGGGGGAGACTCCCTGCAGGACCTCACCCGACTCCTCCTGTCGCGGTCCCGGGAGCACATGAGGACCGGGATCCTCATCCATCCCCTCCACCATCGCCGGGTGCTCCGCTACCTCGCCTGGTACGGGACGGAGGACCCGGCGTTCATTCCCGACCTCAGGAAGGCCGTGACGCTTTACGGCCGGCTCCATCCGGAGTCGGGCCGCCTGGCGATCTACCGGGTCCACGAGGGAGATACCCTGCAGTCCATCGCGGCCAAGGAAAACGTCTACGGGACCCCGCGCCTGTGGCGGCTTCTCCTTCATGAAAACCGCTCTCTCGTGACCAACCCCAACGAGATTCCCTGGGGAACGATCCTCCGGATTCCCCCGCCGCCGCATCACCCCCGACGAAGAGTCCGGCACCGCCGGGCCGAGGCCCGCTCTGCGAGCCTTGTCGGGAGAATGTCCCCCCTCGCCCCCAAGGACCCGTCGTGACCCAGAACTCCGTGCCCTTCTTCGATCTCACCCGCCAGTTTGCCTCCATGGAAGGGGAGGTGCTTGCGGCGGTGACCCCCCTGTTCCGCTCCCAGCAGTTCATTCTGGGTGAGGCTGTCTCCTCCTTCGAGGAGGCCTTTTCCAAAAATCTGGGCCTCGGACGGGCCGTGGGGGTCTCCTCCGGCACCGATGCCCTGGTCGTGGCCCTCTTGGCCTCGGGCCTTCAGCCGGGACAGGGGGTTCTCGTCCCCTCCTTCACTTTTTTCGCCACAGCGGGAGCCGTCGTCCTGGCCGGGGGGATTCCTGTCTTCGTGGACGTCGATCCCGTGAGCTATCTGATGACTCCGGAGATCGTCGAGGAGTTCTTCCGGCGGGAGACTGCCGTCGACGGCCGGGGGNNATTCCGGTGGCCGGGATCCTTCCGGTCCACCTCTACGGCCGGATGGTCGACATGGAGCTCCTCTCCTCGCTCGCCCGTCGCCATGGCCTTTTTGTGGTGGAAGATGCCTGCCAGTCGGTGGGGGCGACCTTCCGGGGACGGCCTCCCGGCGCCTATAGCCAGGCCGTGGCCTACTCCTTCTTTCCGACGAAGAACCTGGGGGCGGCCGGAGACGCGGGGNNGATACGAGCATGAGGAGATGGGGATGAATGCCCGCCTCGACGCCCTCCAGGCCCGGGTCCTCTCCGTCAAGCTTCCCCGCCTTGAAGGCTGGACCCTCCGGCGCCAGGAGCTGGCAAAACGTTACAACGAGGCCTTCTCGGGGCTTCCGGGAGTGGTCGTTCCCTTGGATCCGGAGCGGGCCGAAGGGCGGGGGGGCCATGTCTACCACCAGTACACCCTCCGGGTCTCGGGGGAGGGCCGCCGCGATCGCCTGAGGGGGGCCCTGACCGACCGCTCCATCGGATCGGAGGTCTACTATCCGATCCCCCTCCACCGCCAGAAGGCCTTCTCCGACAACCCCACCATCCATGGTCCGCTCGCCGTCTCCGAGGCGCTCTCCCGGGAGGTGGTCTCCCTTCCGGTCTTCCCCGAGCTCACCGACCCTGAGCAGGAGCGGGTGATCGAGGCCGTCCGTGACATTCTTTCCTCCTGAGGCGCCTTCCCGCTCCCTTCTTTTCGTTTTGGCCACCGACACCGAGGTGGGCAAGACCCGGGTCATGGAGTCCCTGGTCCGCACCCATCGGGACCAACCGGACCTTCTGTATGTGAAGGTGGCCCAGACGGGGGTCGGGGCGCTGCCCGGCCCCCCGGAGGATCGGGACATCCTCCGATACCTGGCGGCGGGAGCCGACCCCTCGGCCGTCTGGGAACTGGAATCCTTCCGGGAGCCCCTCGACCCCATGACGGCCGCCCGTCTCGAGGGGCGCTCTCTCGACCGCAAGGCTCTGGCGGCTCGTTTGCGCTCCGCGGCGGAGTCCGGCCATCGGGTGGTGGTGGAGGGATCCGGCGGGGTTCTTTCCCCCTTCTTCGACGATGGAGAGGGCATCCTCTCCCTGATTCGCGCCATCGGGCTTCCTTCCCGCATTCTCCTGGTGTCCCATCCCCACCTCGGAACCCTGTCGGCCACCCTCGCGGCCGTCCGGATCCTTACGTTGGAGGGCTTTCCTCCCGAGGCTCTCCTCCTCTGTCCCCGATCCGGCGTCCATGACCGGGCCGGTCTCTTCAATCCCCGGACTCTGGCAAGGCTTCTCTCCCCGCTTCCGGTCCATCTCGAAAACGAGCGCAAGGAGTGGCAGCAGGTGGAGCCCTAAGGGGGATCCCATCCTTTCCCGGACCTTTTTTCTCGACAGAAATGGCGGCAANNGCAGGGCAGGAAGGGAGGGATTTCCGACTCCCCCGCCCTGCCTCCCCGCGGTAGGCTCGCAAAGGACAAGCTCAAAGGCTTGCGAGGAAGGGGCGATGCATTCCCGGGATGGCATCCTGTGCTGTCCCTGCACGCCTTTTTCAAGCTCTTCTTTCTTCAGGATGGCAAGGCAAAGGGAGAGCAGGGGGAGGTCAACGATGGCGTTGCCCGTTGGTGGGGAGGTCTCGGGACAGCGGAGGGGCTCCGGTCTGAAGACAAGAAAAGCCCCCGAGAACTCCCTGCCGCCCGATGCGGAGAATGGGATTCAGCCTAAGTGGCTGTCGTCGAAGTCCACGAAGACGGGGGCATGGTCGGAGGGGCGTTCGTTTTTGCGAACCTCCCGGTCGATTTCCGCCGAGGTCAGTGCCGGCTCGAGGGAGGAGGCCATCAGGATCAGGTCGATCCGGAGGCCCATGTTGCGCCGGAACATTCCCTGCCGGTAGTCCCACCAGCTAAAGTGGCCGGGATCGGGATGGAGAGCCCGGAAGGCATCCCGGAAGCCGAGATTCATGATCCGGGCCAGGGCCTCGCGCTCCGGCGGGGAGAGGAAGATCTGCCCCCGGAGGGCGACCGGATCGTAGGCGTCCCGGTCTTCGGGCACGATGTTGAAGTCCCCCGTCAGAACGAGAAAGGGGTGGCGACGGCGCTCGTCNNTTGTAGCGGTACTTGGGGGTGTCGAGGTCCTGGCCGTTGGGGACGTAGAGGTTGAAGAGGCGAAGGGGGCCGGCCGTGGCGGCCAGGAGGCGGCACTCGGGGTCGGGCTCCCCGGGGAAGTCCCTCAGGGGGTCGGAGAGGGGGCGGCGGGAGAGGATGGCTACCCCGTTGTAGGTCGGCTGCCCCCGAAAGAGAAGGTCGTACCCCCGCTCCCGGAAGGGCTCCGCGGGAAAACGGCTGTCCGGAACCTTGGTCTCCTGAAGGCAGAGGATGTCGGGCGACTTCCGGTCGATCCAGTCGAGAACCTGCGGGAGGCGCACCGGCAGGGG
>DGKK01000054.1:0-5234 GCA_002387725.1 Nitrospirae bacterium UBA4572 | reverse complement strand
CGGCGTCGACGGCGAGGTCCATGATGCCAAGCTCGGTGAGCTTCTCCGACATCAGAAGGATAAAGTCGACCCCGGTTCCCAGGGGTCCCCGTCCGTTTTTGGCGATCTTGACCACCTCCTGGGGAACGATTTTCCCGATGTAGTCGGGATGGGTCCTGTCGGAGAGGAAGAAGGNNGGCATCTTCGGCCGATTGCCCCCCCACGATGATCGTGCCCTCCCGCATCACGAAGCGGTTGCCGTGGCGCTTGGCCAGAGCCTCGAGGACCTCTTCCTCCTCATCTTCCGGAACGAGGTAGGCGATCCCGGTGCAGTCTCCGGCCGTCTCGAGGCCCAGACCGGGGGAGGGGGCCTCGGGGGAGCCGTAGTGCTCGGTTGAAAAGTGGTTGAAGGCCCGGTGATATTCTTCGAGAAGTGCCTTCTGGCGCGTCTGGAAGGGATAGGGGAAGTCCCACATCAAAGAGTCGTAGGTAAAGATCCAGGCCATGAAAAGACCTCCATATGCCCCGAAGGGCGGTTGATTGTCCGTGGCCCCCGTCAGGGGGCGTGGGAATGAAAGCTTTCTTCTTCCGTGGGAAACCGGCGATCCTTTACCGCCCGGGAGTAATCCCCAAGGGCGCGCAGGGCCTCTCCCCGTCCGTCGGCGAAGCGTCGGGCAAATCGAGGCCGCCGCTCTTCGGGGGTCCACCCGAGAAGGTCGTGAATGACCAGAACCTGACCGTCGGTATCGGGGCCGGCCCCGATACCGATCACGGGAACCGGGATCTCCCGGGTGATTCCGGCGGCGAGCTCCCGGGGGATCCCCTCCAGGACCAGGGCGAAGATCCCGGCATCGACAAGATCCTTGGCCTCCCGAAGGATCCGGTCGGCCTCCTCGGGGGAGCGTCCGGCCACGCGGTAGCCGCCCATGGCATGCACCCTCTGGGGAAGAAGCCCCAGATGGCCCACGACCGGAATCATGGAGGAAACAATCGCCGCGACGTGGCGGAGATAGTCCTTCCCTCCCTCGAGCTTGACCGCCTGGGCCCCCCCTTCCTTCACGAGGCGGAGGGCCGAGCGGACGGCCTCCTCGGGGGAGGACTGGTAGGAGCCGAAGGGGAGGTCGGCCAGAAGAAAAACGCGTCCCGCCGTTCCCCGCCCCACCATCCGGGTGTGGTAGACCATCTCGTCGAGGGTGACGGGAAGGGTGGTTTGGTGGCCCTGGACGACCATCCCCAAAGAATCTCCCACCAGGGCGATGTCGANNGAAGGCATCGTAGGCGGTCACGGCCACGATGGGAGAGCCCGTTCCTTTCCTCGCCCTCAGGGCGGGAGCGGTGAGGGGCTGGGAGTTCCCGGCCATGAATGTCAGCCCAGCGCCAGGTCGAGGATCGCCGGGATCTGCTCTTCGGCCCCCACGGTCATGATGTGGACTCCGTTCACCAGGGGGGCCATGGTCCGGATCGTCTCGGCGGCGATCCGGACGCCTTCAAGGAGGCGCTCTTCCCGGGGGACCGACTCGAGACGGGCAATCAGGGGCTCCGGCACGCGGATGCCCGGGACCTTTTCGTTGAGGTAGCGGGCCATGGCGGGGCTCTTGAGAAGGATGATCCCGCAGATCACGGGAACCCCGAACGGCCGGGCAAAGTCCATGAATCGGTCCATGCGGTCGGCGTCGAAGACGACCTGGGTCTGGAAGAATCGGGCTCCGGCATCGAACTTTTCCTCGAAGCGCTTCTTTTCCACCGAGAGATCCCCTTCGGGGGAGGTGGCGGCGCCGGGAAGGATGTCGGTGGGGCCGGTGAGGTCGGCTCCGGAGAGGTCCGTCCCGCCGTTGAGAAGGGTGACGGCCCGGATGAGCTCCGGGGAGCTCAGGTCGAAGACCGGCTTGGTCTCGGGATGGTCTCCGATGGTGGCGGGGTCCCCCGAGAGGCAGAGGACCTGTCCGATGCCCAGGGAGGACATGCCCAGAAGGTCGGACTGGATGGCAAGGCGGTTCCGGTCGCGCAGGGTGATCTGGACGATGGGGTCGAGGCCGATGGTCTTGAGGTGGAGCCCCATGGCAAAGGGGGACATGCGCATGACCGCGGTCTGGTTGTCGGTGATGTTCATGCCGTGGATCCGTCCCTTGAGGGGAAGAAGCTTGCGGAGAAGCTCCGAGGTTTCGGTTCCCTTGGGGGGGGAGCACTCGGCGGTGATGATGAAGGTGCTGCGGTCGGCCAGGGCCTGTCTGAAGGTCACATCCTGCTCCTAGGGTGAGGAAAGTCCCGTATGGTGAAGATAGGCATCAAGCGTGTTGTCGAGGAGGGTGGCGATGGTCATGGGTCCGACGCCTCCGGGAACCGGGGTGATGGCTCCCGCCACCTCCCGCGCCTCGTCGAAGCGCACGTCTCCCTTGAGCTTGCCGTCGGCGCCCCGGGAGATGCCCACGTCGATCACCGTGGCTCCCGGTTTGATGTAGTCCCGTCCGATCATCTCCGGCCGTCCCAGGGCGGCGACGAGGATGTCNNCGCCTGCCGGGCCGCGGCGGGAAGGTCGGGGGTCTTGCTGTGGCAGATGGTCACGGTGGCATCCCGATTGAGAAGAAGAAGGGACATCGGGCGGCCGACGATGACGCTTCGGCCGATGACGACCGCATGCTTGCCGGAGATCGGGATTCCGGCGCGGTCGAGAAGGGTGATGATCCCCCGGGGAGTGCAGGCCACAAGGCCCGGCTCTCCGGCAACCAGGCGGCCTAGATTGGCCGGATGGAATCCGTCCACGTCCTTGTCCGGGGCGATCCGCAGGAGGATCTCCTCCTTTCGGACGTGGGCGGGAAGGGGCAGCTGGACGAGGATCCCGTCGATGGCGGGATCGGCGTTGAGGGTGTCGATCAGAGAGAGAAGATCCTGGGTCGTGGTCGAGTCCTTAAGGTTGTATTCGGGGGCATGGAACCCCACCTTCCGGCAGGCATTTCTCTTGTTTGCGACGTAGGTCCGGCTGGCGGGGTCTTCGCCGACCAGGATGACGGCCAGTCCCGGAGGGCGTCCGGCCCGAGGGGCCAAGGCTTGAACCTTTTTGGCCTGTTCGTCGTGCAACGTGGCGGCCAGGGCCTTTCCGTCAAGGATCATGGGGGTATGGGCCATGAGTGGGTCACCTTATGCTGAGGGTCGGGGATGCCGTGAAGTCTTGGCACAGGATAGCCTATCCCCCCTCTCCGGTTCAAGGCGGATTCTCCTCGGGGCGGCGGAACAGGGCGAAGGAACACGCCGGGAACTTTCCCGGATGGACTTTTATGGTGCCCTCCCATTCCGGAGGGGGGGCATCGCGGCCGCTTGTCGCTCTCCGGTTCCGGAGGAGAGGCGTCCCTCCCATTTCGATCTTTTCGGCCGGCTCCCGGCCATCGACCTAGCCGCCGGCCAGGGCAAGGCAAGGATTGGGGAGAGGGGAAGCTGAGTTCGGGAGGGAGGCTTGAGAAACGAATAAGCCTTCTTCTAGCTTCTAACCTCCTCGGCTCTTTCCGCCCACGGGGAAGGGGTGGAAAGACAAGTTTCAGGGAGGGCTCTGGCATTGAATTCACTTGGGTAATCCCCCACCTCTGGTGGGGGANNNAATCTCCGGGGAAGGCCCCTAAAAACATTCCTGACCGAGAAGAACTTGAGAATCCAGGGACTGGACATTCATCGGGAAATTTCCGAGGGATGAGGACATGACGGACATCCGTCCGTTCCCATTCCCCCAAGGAGGTTCCCGATGAGCCATGACAAGAAAAAGACGCCTCAAGAGAATGTCGAGAGTCCTTCCCCGCCTTTTTCCTCCCCTCTCTCTTCCCGTCGACCCTCGGGCAGGGGTCGGATCAAGGGGAAGGGACGAGACCTTCTGGAAGAAACGCGTGGAGAGGCGAGCGGCATAGATCCAGGGCTGTCCGAGGGAAAACTTGTCCGGGGGACGATCCTCCTGAATCCTCGGGGTTTCCTAAAATTTGTCACATACCCATGGGGAATAGGGCGCTCCCCCACGAGACATCTCCCATGGTAGAATCGGCCAATGTCCGACTCTCCCGCGCCCCCTCCTCCCTCTCGCCTTCGCCTCGGTGTTTTTCTTGTCCTTCTCTCCGCCACCGGCTTTGCCGCCAAGGGGATCCTGGCGAAGCTGGCCTATGCTGAGGGGGTGGGAGCCTCGACGGTTCTGGACATGAGGATGCTCTCCGTGCTCCCGGTCTATTTGGGGGGGCTCCTATGGTTCGGGCGCAAGGGGACGCTTGCCCGTCCCGGTCTCAGGGACCCTGACTTCTGGAAGATCGTTCTACTGGGGCTTCTGGGCTTCGACTTTTCCGCCCTCCTGGACTTCGAGGGGCTTCTCAGGATCGGAGCGGGGCTCGAACGTCTGGTCCTCTTCCTCTACCCGACCTTCGTCGTCTTCCTCTCGGGGCTTCTGGGCCGTCGCGGGATCCACCTGCGGGAGGTCCTGGCCTCGCTTCTGGCCTACGGGGGGCTGGCCATCGTGGCGGGCGGCAAGGTGACCGCCGATCCGGATCTTCGCACGGGCATGCTCCTTGTTCTGGGAAGCGCCATCTTCTACGCCGTCTATCTCGTCGGCGTGGAGCGCCTCGTTCGCCGGGTTGATCCTCTCTATCTGACCTCGCTTGTCATGGTGGTCGCCACCGCCGCCCTCCTCCTGCAATCGTTTGCGTCCGGACACTTCCATCCGGAGACGGCCGACCGGACGGCTCTTCTCCTGATCGGGGCCATGGGGATCTTTTCCACGGCCCTTCCCACTTTTTTCATGACCGTGGGGATCTCGATCATCGGATCGAGCCGGGCGGCCCTTCTCTCATTTTTCGGTCCGGTGGTGACGCTGGCAATGGCGGGAGTCTTTCTCGGGGAACGGGTGACTTTCGCCGAGGGGATCGGAGCGCTGCTGATCATGGGGGGAGTGGGGTGGGTTGCGGCCGAGGGAAAGAAAGGATCTTTCAGGGGGGGACGATAGGGACAATGCCGGATTCTTTGGCGGAGGTCCGTGTTCCCTGAGTGTGGGCGCCCAAGAGAGAGAGTTCGTCAACGGTGGGGGTGGGGAGTCGATCGTTTAAGGGGAGAAAATCTCCGGTCACTCGGTTCTTCCTCTCTTTGGGTAACTTGCTGAAGAGCTTGGGGAGCTCCCTCCCCCATGAACGAGATGCTTGCTCACGTCATGTCCTTTTCCTGCCACAAAAAGGAAAAGGCAATCCCGAAGTCACTTCCTCCCGGCAATATGTTTGGCAATCTCCTCGACCCAGGCC
>DGKK01000063.1 GCA_002387725.1 Nitrospirae bacterium UBA4572 | reverse complement strand
ACTTTTAGATTACCAAACACACGTCGATCTGAAATCCAGCGTCGAGAGCCAGGTCAAGGCCATAAAAGAGGCACAAAGTCTTCTCCTCCGCTCCATCCAGGGATTTGAAGCGATGGAAAAGGTGTCGGGCAAAATGGGCGACCACGTCCAAGATGTCCGGGGGAATGCGGAGAGTCTCAAAAAATCGGTTGTCCGATTTATTGTATAAAGGAAACCCAACAGATCCCGAATGGGAGGATGTGGGTTGAGGTGAACTTATGAGCTTAGAAGGTCTATCAGAAGTCGTCTTTCTGGGGCGTCAAGCCATTTTTGACCGGAATGATCGTCTTTTTGCATACGAATTGCTATTCCGGACGGCAGGAAAAAATGAAGCGGTTATCATCAACGATTCCCATGCCACAGCCCAGGTGATCATCAACACCATGACAGGAGTAGGGGTGGAGAGGGTTCTGGGAAATGTCCCGGGGCTGATCAACATCGGAGAAGAATTCCTGCTGAGCGATCTCGTTTTTCTCCTCTCGGCCGATCACTTCGTTCTGGAAATACTCGAGACGGTACCGCTCACCGAAAAGGTGATTGCCCGATGTCAGGAGCTCAAGCTGAGGGGCTACCGCCTTGCCCTCGACGACTATGCAGGAGATTGGGCGACATGGGAACCGCTGTTCCCCCTCATGGATTTCGTCAAGGTCGACTTCCAGAAAGTGGGGGAGCCAGATCTTGCCGCTCTTGCAAATACCCTCCTTGAGAGAAAGATCCCTCTGGTGGCAGAGAAGGTAGAATCGCCAGAACAACAGGCTCTGGCGATGAATTTGGGGTTTTCCTATTTTCAGGGTTATTTCTTCTCCCGACCGATCGTCCTTGAATCCCGGAAAAGGGATCCTCTCTATCCGGCCCTGACGAAAATCCTGTGGCTGATTCTTTCCGACGGGGAGATCGGGGAAATTCATGATGCGGTCAAACCCCATATCGATCTGTCGATCTCCCTGATCAAAATCGCGAATATTGTCGGAAGAAGCCCAGTCACAAAAGTCACCGGGCTTCGGCAGGCCATCATTTCACTTGGTCGCAGCCAGATAAAACGATGGATCGAGCTGTTTCTCTTTTCAAGGGCTTCCTCCGAGAACCGCTATTCAATGACCGTCTTTCAGCTTGCGGTGACCCGGGCCAGATTCATGGAGATCCTCTCCGATGAGTGGATCCGGGAAGATCAAAGAGAATCCGACCAGGCATTCATGACCGGAATGCTTTCTTTTTCAGAGAGCCTTTTGGGGTGTCCGGCGGAGGAGATCCTGCAGGATCTTCCGGTCATGGAGGAGGTGAAAAGAACGCTGAAGGAAGGGACCGGCTCTCTGGGAGTGCTTCTTGCCCTTTCCCGATCGATTGAACGCTCGGACGGACTGGAAATGAAAAAGATCCTGTTGAAGATTCCTCTCCCTGAAGAGGTGATCGCCGTCGCACTGAACGAGTCGATGTGCTGGGCAGATGATATTGTCCGGACTTATTCTCTGTGTCAATAGCAACAAAAAAGGGGCCTCTGAATTTCATGAGCGCTTTTGAACCGGATCTCCCCTTGCTCGATCCGGCCCAGGAGCATTGACGTATCGGATCCGAGGCTGATTTCCTCCAGTTCGATTTCTGCTGACGGCAGATCATCTCCAAGTGGTCTGCCGTCCTCGATCCGCAGTTTCCCCATAAGTCCCGATCTCCTGAAGGGCTTGACCCGGCGGGCTCCATGCCGGACAAAAAGGATCCCGACCCGAAGGGCAAGCGCAAACGGTTTTCATGAGCAACTATTTACCATTAAATATTATTCCCCTGTCTTTTTCTCGCAAAAACGAAGATTCTCCTCATTCTGCCTCATCTTCCCGCACACACAACGAGAACTCCATTGAAGAGACGGATCGGCGGAACGGGAGAGCGACTCCCCCCGCTCCGCCGATTGAGGAAGGGAAAGGAGCCTCACGACTCGCAGTCCTCCCTTCACCTTGACAACGAACAGGGCCAAACACGGCCCTCTTCGCATCGCCGACAAGGTGAAGAGAGGAGTAATGAAACGGGGAGGAGGAGCCAGCGGAAAGGGTCACCAGGGGATCACGTCCCGGAGTTATGGAGTTGCCATGAAACATGAAACGTTTCTGTTGCCCTCCTGAAACACTCCCCAGGGCATCGCCCTCAATCACGATCGACAAAAACATGAAAAAGTCTAAAAAAACCGAAGCTGGTCCGCTTCTTGCTTTTCAAGGGGCCGGGGATGAATTCTTCTGTCAGGGATCGACGATCACCGGTCTTTGCCGAACAGGGAAATTCATCAAGGGAAACTTCACTCACAAGAAAAGGAGACATTCTATGGGACTCGGTCCATCTTACAATCCGATTTCGATCGTTCTCGTCGATGTCATTTTCTTTGTCGGAACGGCGGCCTTGGCCTACTGGTTCGGAGCACAAGATCACCACTCCCCAAGAGGAAGCCACTAGACGACTCTTGGGAAGGGGGGAGGACGAACTCGTCCTCCCCCCTTCCTGTTCTTCCCCTCTCCCCCTCTTCGGAAATCGCAACGGATGGCCTTTTCCCTCTCCTCCCCGCTCTGGTACCCATGATTTCATCTCCCGTTCGGCCAGGAGCCGAACCTTGTCGAGGGGAGGGCTCCTCCCCGGGAGATCGGCAGGATTCCNNGCCACCGCCTCTCCCGCCGTTTCCTTACCCGTCGTTTCACGCCACAGATCGCCCCTCTCTCCTGCGGGAGGTGACCGGGTCGTTTTCCCCGATCCCTCTCTCCTGGGTTTATCGGGGGAAAGACGCCCAGAGATCGGGGCCTTCGAAAAATTGAGGAGACCCCCTTGACCTTCCCCCCCCGGCAGGTCTACACTACAAAACCGTTCCCGACCACAATATATAGTGGCTCTCATTCGCGATAATACAAGATATGCCATTTTTTCTCGATCCATCATCCTTTGGCATCTTTTGAGCACTTCTTCGGTCGGGAATCAGTCCGGAGGTTCATTTAAAAATTTCGGTTTCCCCTTCCGGTCTCGAGTCCCCCTCCGGCGGCATCGGACCCCGGGTCAACACGCTCTTCAAGGAGATCTCCATGGAACCCAAAACCGAACCCATCCTTTCAGCCAACGCCCTCAAGGTCCTTCAAAAGCGCTATCTCGGGAAGGACGCCGACGGCGTTGTCACCGAAACCCCAGAGACGATGTTTCGCCGGGTGGCCACGGCCATCGCCTCCGTCAATGCCAACCCGTCGGAGCGGGAGTTCCTGGCGGAAGAGTATTACCGCTTCATCGCCTCCCTGGACTTTCTGCCAAACTCCCCCACCCTCATGAATGCGGGACGTCCCCTGGGACAGCTCTCGGCCTGCTTCGTCCTTCCGGTGGGAGACTCCATGCCGGAGATCTTCGACACCGTCAAGGCCACGGCCCTCATCCACCAGACGGGCGGTGGCACCGGATTCTCCTTCTCGCGGCTTCGCCACAAGGGGGCGATCGTCCGCTCCACCGGGGGTCAGGCCTCGGGTCCCGTCTCCTTCATGAACGTCTTCAACGCCTCCACGGGAGCCGTCAGCCAGGGGGGAACCCGCCGGGGCGCCAACATGGGGATCCTCCGGGTGGACCATCCCGATGTCCTTGAATTCATCGACTGCAAGCTCGACCAGACCCAGGTGACCAACTTCAACATCTCGGTGGCCATCACCGACGAGTTCATGGCCGCCGTGCGCGAGGGCCGGGACTACAACCTCATCGCCCCCCACACCGGGGAGGTCACGGGGACCCTGCCGGCCCGGATGGTCTTCGACCGGATCGCCAAGAACGCCTGGGCCAACGGCGAGCCGGGGCTCTTCTTCATCGACACGGCCAACCGCTACAACCCCACCCCCTCCCGCTGGAGCTACGAGGCGACCAACCCCTGCGGCGAGCAGGTCCTGGGCCCCTACGAATCCTGCAACCTGGGCTCCATCAACCTCGAGCGCCACACCACCGTGGACACCCGCGGCGAGACGGTCGTGGACTGGGACAAGCTCGCCCGCTCGGTCTATCTCGCCGTGCGCTTCCTCGACAATGTCGTCGATGCCAACCGCTTCCCCATCAAGGAGCTCTCGGAGATCAACCAGGGCGCCCGGCGGATCGGTCTGGGGATCATGGGCTTCGCCCGACTTCTCATGCTTCTCGGCATCCCCTACGACTCGGAGGAGGGACTCGAGATGGCGGAGAAGGTGATGGGATTCATTCGGGAGGAGGCAGAAAAGACCTCCCTCGACCTGGCGAAGGTCCACGGCCCCTACCCCTACTTCGAGGGGATCGGCTCCCCCAAGAGAAACAGCCATCTCCTGACCATCGCCCCCACCGGGACGATCAGCATGATTGCCGACACCTCCTCGGGGTGCGAGCCGGAGTTCTCCATCATCTGGTACAAGAACGTCATGGACGGAACGCATCTTCCCTACACCCTCGAGATGTTCGAGAGGGTCGCCCGGAAGGAGGGGTTCTGGAGCGACGACCTCCCGGCCCTCATCGTGGAGAACCACGGCTCCTGCCGGGGGCTGGCCCAGGTTCCCGAGAAGTGGCAGCGAACCTTCGCCACCGCCCACGACATCGCCCCGGAGTGGCACGTCCGGATGCAGGCCGCCTTCCAGAAGCACATCGACGCGGCCGTCTCCAAGACGATCAACATGCCGGAGACCGCCACCATCGGGGATGTGGAAAATGCCTACATGCTGGCCTACCAGCTGGGCTGCAAGGGGATCACCGTCTACCGCGACGGCAGCCGGTCGAACCAGGTCTTGAACCTCGGCAGCGAGAAAAAGGGCGGAAAGTCCTTGCCGGGATGGGGACAGCGCCACTCGCCGGGCGATCTCTCCCGGGGCGTGCGCGTCAAGATCACCGGGAAGTCCGGGAAGTCCTACGTCCATCTTTACTTCGACGAGGAGAAGCGCCCCATCGAAATCTTCGTGACCCCCGCGGCCGACCATCGGGAGCGCGAATCGGCCATCCTCTTTGGCCGTCTGGGATCCCTGGCCCTCCAGTTCGGCGCTCCCATCGAGGAGGTCGTCGGACAGTTCATCAAGAGCCACGAGGAGGCCGGGAAGCTGGGCTCCGACCCCTACGCCATCGCCAAGGCCATCGGCACCATCCTCTCCAAGGAGGGGCTGACCGGCGAATCGGGCATGGTGATCGAGGTGGCCTGCCCCACCTGCGGCGGCCAGGTGGCCTTCCTCGAAGGGTGCCTCAAATGCATGGGATCGAAGAAGACCGGCGGAAGCTGCGGCTGGAGCCAATGCTAGGCCACGAAAAAAGGAACCCGGCGACCGTCCGTCAAGGATAAATCGCCGGATCATCCGGATCATGAAATGACGGGAAGGGGAGATCTTCCGTCCGTACGGACGGGAGGCTCCCCTTTTTTTGTCAGCCTCGAAAGACGAGGCCCGACCGGTAGTGCTCCCCGTAGGCCGCCGCCACCGAAAAGGGCGGGGAGAAGAGGATCGGGTCTCCGGCTCCCCGGAGGATCCGGAGAGAGCGCACCGGCAGGGTCGCCGAGGAGAGAAAGAGCTCCCGGAGCCCCGGAAGCTCGGAGAGGCGGAGGGCCTCCTCCCGGACGGGCAGGCCAAGGCTTTTTGCCCACGCCAGGATCCTCCCCCGCATGATCCCCGGCAGGACTCCCGCCGAGAGGGGGGCCGTGCGGAGCACCCCCTCCCGGTCGACCCCGAAGACGGAGGTGAGGGTGCCCTCGAGGAGCTCTCCCCGGGGGTTCACCAGGATCTGCTCGAAGGATCCGCGCTCCCGCCGCCGGCTCCGCACCCATTTGACCCAGAGGAGATTGCCCGTCTTGTGGCCCCGGAGCGGGTCTCCCGAGGGATCCCAGGGGAGGGAGAAGATCTCGGCCTCAACCCCCTCCCGGAGCTGTTCCGGGGGCGGAGCTGGACGAACGAGGGGGATCGCCACCCTCCGGATCCCTTGGGAGAGAGCGTCGATCCCGGCCGCCTCCCCCCGGCCCCGGGAGAGGGTCAGACGGAGGGCCGAGGGGGGCTCCGGGAGGCTGTCGATGGCCAGAAGGCAGTCCGACAGGAGAGCCTCGCCGCCGGGCAGGGGGGGATAGCCGAAAAACTCGGCGCTCCGCCGGAGGCGGGCGAGGTGGTCCTCCCAGAAGACCGGGCGGCCCGAGGCCACCGCCATGGTGGTAAAGAGGCTGTCGCCGTGAAGGAACCCCATGTCGAGTGAGGACACCACCGGCTCCCCGGCCTCCACCAGAACCCCGTCGACGACCACCTTCCCCGCCCCCTTCATCGGAACACCTCCTCCATCGTCCGGGCCTTGAGCGCGATCTCCCGGATTTCCTCCTCCGCCACCGAATCGGCGACGATTCCCGCCCCGGCCCCGAAGGAGATTCGTCCGGCTCCCGGGCCTGCCTCCGGAGCCGGATGTCCCGGAAGGCGGCCCTCCAGGGTCCGGATCAGCAGTGAAAAATCGAGACGGCCGCTATCGGAGACATACCCCAGGGCCCCGCAATAATCGTTTCGGGGACGGCCCTCGAGGCGGCGGATCTCCCGCCGGACGGCGATCCGGGGCGCCCCCGTCACCGAGCCCCCCGGAAAGAGGGATCGGAGAAGATCGCTCCGGGAGAGGCCGGGAGCGAGACGGCCCTCCACGTCGGAGACCAGGTGGCGAAGGTGGGGCAGACGCTCCGNNCCGGACCGACCCGGGACGGCAGACCCGGCCCAGATCGTTTCGGAGAAGGTCCACGGTCATGATGTGCTCGGCGAGCAGCTTGGGATCTCCCAAGAGGGGCTCCCGTCCTTCGGGTGCGGCCCCGGGGGCGGTTCCGGCGATGGGCCGGGTCACCACGCGGGGGCCCGCCGCCTCGAGAAACTGCTCGGGGGAGCGGGAGAGGAGGAAGCGTCCCCGCCAGGAGAAAAAGCCTCCGAAGGACGAGGGGCCAAGGGCTCTCAGGCGGGCATAGGCGGCCAGGGGATCAAACCCCGCCGGAAGCTCGGCCGAGAAGCGCCGGGCGAGGTTCACCTGGAAGTATCGCCCCTCGTTGAGCCCCTGGCGAATCCGGTCCAGGGAGCCGAGAAACGAGACCTCGCTCTCCTCCGCCGCGAAGGAGAGGGGGGAGGGCGCCGGGAAGTCCACCGGCGCAAGAAGGGATCGGTCGAAGCCCTCCGGCAGGAAAAGACGGCCGCTGGGGGCATGGAAGGAGACGACCTCCCGGCAGTCGCACCGGAGGGCCGGGACCTGCGGTGCGGCATAGGGACCTCCGGAAGGCTCCCAGAGCTCGGCCGCCTCGAAGGGAAGGAGAAGGACGCATCCCGAAGAGAAGGGGGGCAGCTCCTCCGGCGCCTCCCCGACGGAAGGAGCCCTCTCCTCCAAAGGGGAGGAGAGGAGTGGATGGTCGAAGAGGAGCTCTCCGGTCCGGTCCTCGACGGTCCGGGAGATCGCCACCGGGACATGGCTCCATCCGGTTGCGCGCTCACGGTCGATATGGATCAGGGGGCGGTCGGGATCCCGCTCCCGGAGGCGGAAGAGGAGGGAGGCCGGATCGAATGCGGGGAGGCGGAGAATCTCCCACTCCCCGGGCTCCCGATCTCCGCTGTAAGGCTGCCTGTTTTTTTTCATAGGATTTGATTATAATCGACGAGGTCTTAAAAGATCGCTTCGATTCTTTTTGTATGAAAAATTCAACGTTGTACGGAAAATCCGTCAACGGGTAACGTTAAAATGGTGCCCTTTTTCAAGGAGATTGTCCATGCGGAGACTGTTGCGAACGGGGGGATTGGTGGCGGGAGCGGTGCTCCTTCTCGCCATGGCGGGATGCTCAAGCTACAGCGTCCAGCGCGTGGGGGTCGACACGTCTGGAGGCGTCACCAGCCGGTGGACCGACACCGATGCCCGGCTCACCGCCAAGACGATGATCCGGAAGGCGCTCGATGCCCCCTGGCTCGCCCGCTTCCAGGAAAAACACAACCGCCGGCCGGTGGTGGAGCTGGGGCAGATCATCAACCGCTCCGACCAGCACATCAACACCCGGCTCTTCCTGAACCACTTCCAGGACGAGCTCATCAACTCCGGCAAGGTCCGGTTCGTGACCGCCTCGGAGGCCCACCGGAGAGCGGCCGCCGCCGAGCGGGAATACCAGATGAAGCACGCCCGCTCCTCGACGATCCACGGGCCCGGGCAGCAGACGGGGGCCGACGTGATGATCACCGGCTCCATCAACTCCTATACCGCCTCCAGAGACGGCAAGACCGTCCGCTACTACGAGACCCACCTCAAGGCCATCGACCTGACCACCAACGAGATCCTCTGGGGAAGCCAGTATCAGGTCAAGAAGATCGCCCATCAGTCCTCCATGGGATTCTAGCCATGGTTCCTCAGGAAGCATGAGATGGAGGGGCCCGGCTTTGCGGGCCCCTTTCTTGCGTGCTCCCCGGTGCAAACCCCAAAAATCGCCACAGCGGAGGGAGAATGAACCGACCGAGACTGATCTTTGCCGCCACGACCCTTCTTTTCTTTTCCGCCTGCGCCCCCTCCTTCGTCCAGGACAGGGTGTATTACAACGACCTCTCCCGCGCCCCCGGGGGGATGGTCGGGGAGAAGCAGGTGCCCGCCGCCGAGCAGGCTCTGGCGGAGATCAAGAAGGCCGAGGCCCAGAAGATGTACGGCGACAAGGAGCAGCTCCTTCTGGGCATGGATCTCGGCATGGCCAACCACGTCGCCGCCCACTACAAGGCCTCGGAGGAGATCTTCCGGAAGTCCGACCGCCTGGCGGAGAGGCTCTTCACCAAGTCCTTCACCGACATCGTGCTGGCCTACCAGCTCAACGACTACTCCCTGCCCTACAAGGGGATGCCCTACGAGCGGGTGATGATCAACCTGATCAACTCCCTCAACTATGCGGCCACGGGCGACTGGAACGGCGCGCTGGTGGAGGCCAGAAAGATCCGGACCAAGCTCGTGGAGTACAACCGGATGTACCCCAAGGCCGCCGGAACCCCCGGCAAGTTCGCCAGTGCCGAGGGACCCGCCCGGAGGCTCCTCGACCAGCACCACATCTCCTACAACCCCGCCCAGCTCAACCACTACACCGACGACGCCTTTGCCCGGTACCTCTCCGGGGTCTTCGAGGAGGCCCAGGTGGCCAGCGGAGCCGGCAACTACCAGTCGGCCTATCTCTCCTACAAGAAGGCCTACGACACCTATCAAAAATACAAGCTCCTCTACAACACGCCCACGCCCTCCTTCCTCGCTCCGGCCCTCCTCCGGACCTCGGAGGCCGCCGGACGGACCAACGAGCACCGGAAATGGAAAAGGATCTTCCCCGGCACGTCCTGGGTCCCGGCCTCCCGGTACGAGAAGATGGGCCACATCCTCTTCGTGGGGTTCAACGGTCAGATCTTCCACCTGGCCCAGGAGAAGTTCGCCTTTCCCCTTCCCGTCCCGGGGACGGGCACCATGGCCCTCGTCTCCTTTTCCTACCCCAAGATCGAGGGGGGGGGAACCGACGTCCTGCGCCACGAGATCACCGCCACCGCCCCGGGAAGCCCGGGCGGAGTCCAGGTCTCCTCGGAGATGGGCGACGACCTCATGGCGGTGGGCGGCACCAATTTCAAGGACCACCTGAGCCGCCTCATTCTCCGGGAGGCCATTCGGGCGACCCTCAAGACGATCGAGCAGGTGGTGGCCGAGAAGGCCGCCGACCGGGCCGGAGGAGGGCTGGCCGAACTCGGCGCCATGATCGGCGGGATGATCTTTGCCGCGGCGACCGACCAGGCCGATATCCGAAGCTGGCGCCTTCTTCCCGCCACCATCGACACGGCGATGGTCGACCTTCCTCCCGGCACCTACGACCTCACCATCCGGTCGAGGACCGGACTGGGGAGTGGAGGTCTCCTGACGGAGCGCGTGACCGTCGCCGCCGGGCAATACCTCCTGGTGCGGACGGTCAACCCGCCCCCGCCGACCGGGCCCGATCCGAAATGACGGGGACTTACGCGGACACTCCTGGCCGCTCCCCGCACCTTACAACGACTCATGCAGAAAGGATTGGCTTCCATGAAGCTTGACAGAATGCTTCTCATTTCCGGCGCTGCCGCCTCCGTTCTCCTTCTGGGAGGGTGCGCCTCGAACAACCGGAATGCCGTCGTCTTCCAGGGAGGGACCTACAAGCTCTCGGGTCCCAGCGGCATCGCCATCGACGGAGCGGGGAACGTCTGGGTCACCAACACGAAAAACGATACCGTCACGGAACTCAAGGGGGTGGCCGTCCCGGTGGGAGGGTGGCAAAACAGCTCCGCCTCCGGCCAGGAGACGGCCCCTTCCCCGGGGCGGAAGGAAGGGAAGGAGAAGGTCTACTCCCTCTCCCCCCAGTCGCCGAAGCCTTCCCCTCCGACCCCGAACGCCGCTCCCTGAATCTGCCCGGAGCCACTCTCCTTCCTGCTTCTTCCTCGAACGGCCTCCTGCCGGGATCTTCCCGACACGAATCGGGAACGACCCCCGGCGGGGGTTGTTTTTTTGGCCGAAAACAGGTTAGAATGTGGGTCGATTTTCTTCCTTTTCGTTTCGCCGCACCTTCTTCATCCCTCTTCATGGTGAGTGTAGCTCAAGGG